>NZ_JBEXWT010000063.1:0-54428 GCF_040629945.1 Kitasatospora sp. NPDC005856
GCTGCGCCGCGAGGTGGTCGTCGAAGGCGCTGGGCGCGGTGTCGCCCTGCGCCGCGCGGGGCGGGGGCGTGGTGAGGGGTGCCATCGGGTCTCCTGGCTCGTCGTACACCTTCTGGTAGCTCGCCGGGTGCATCACCGTCACCAGCAGGGTGCGGCCGTCGCGCTCGGCGGCGCCGACGAAGGTCGAGCCGGCGTTGGTGGTGGTGCCGTTCTTCACGCCGATCAGGCCCGGGTACCTGCCCAGCAGCCGGTCGGTGTTGGCGATCCCGAAGCTGCTCCGCTGGCCGGTCTTCCGGTCGACGGCGCCCGGGAACATCGCGTCCCGGGTGGCGCAGTACATCCGGAAGTCCGCGTTGCGCAGGCCGGCCCGGGCCATCAGCGACAGGTCGTAGGCCGAGGAGACCTGGCCGTCCATGTCGTAGCCGTCCGGGGAGATCACCCTGGTGTCCCGCGCCTGGAGCGCGTCGGCGCGCGCCTGCATCTCGGCGACGGTCCGCCGGATCCCGCCGTTCATGTGCGCCAGGACGTGCACGGCGTCGTTGCCGGAGCTCAGGAACACCCCGCGCCACAGGTCCTCGACCCGGTAGTCCAGGTCCTCCTTGATGCCGACCAGGCTGCTGCCGGGGCCGATCCCCTGGATCTCCTCGTCGGCCACCCGGTGCACCGCGTCGCGGTCGAACTTGGGCAGCACGGTGTCCGCGAAGAGGATCTTCAGGGTGCTGGCCGGGGGCAGCCGCAGATGCGGATTGCTGGCCGCCAGCACCTCCCCCGACGCCGCGTCGGAGACTATCCAGGACTGGCCGGTGAGGTCGGTGGGCAGCGGCGGGGCGCCCGCCATCGGGGCGACCTGCACCCCGGGGAGCCCGAGCCGCTCGCCACCGATCGCGACCGACGGCGGCGGCTGCTGCGGGGCCGCGCCCGCCGGGGCGGCGAGCAGTACCGGCAGGGCCGCGGTGACCGCGGCGCACAGTCGCGCGAACGTGAGACGGGGTGTGGGCACCACCAGACCGTACCCACTCACGGTTTCCGGAGCCCGTCCCCCGGAGCCCGTCCTCCGCAGGAGGGGCCCGCCGTACGCCGATCGGCGGCCCGCGCATACTGGGGATGCACACCGCCTTCACACGTCGAGGACCCCCATGAAGCTCAGCCGCCGCACCTCCTGGTTCCTGACCGCCTTCGGGGTCTGGTCGATCGTCATCTGGACGACCTTCGTGAAGAACCTCTGGAAGGACTCCGGCGGCCAGGCCTTCACCGGCGGCGACCACTCCCAGCCCACCGCCTTCTTCTGGGTCCACCTCCTCCTCGCCGTCACCTCCTTCGTCCTCGGCATCGCCGTCGGCACCATCGGCCTCCGCGGCCTGCGCGCCACCCGCCGCACACCGGCCACCGACTGACAATCCCGTTGCCGTTGTCGGCCCCCACTGGCAGGATCCTCACCGCTCTCACATGGAAACGGTCCGTTGTGCACCAGGGGTGGGGAACCTTCATGACACTTCGACATGCCCGTCGCATCGGCGGGGCCACCGCGGCGGCGCTCGCCGCCGGTCTGCTCGCGGCGCCGGGCGCCGCCGCCGTACCGGGGGTCGCGGTCACCGACCCGAAGGCGCTGCCCGCACCGGGCTTCGCCTCCACCGGTGTCCGCACCGACGCCTGCGACGACGCCACCGCCCCCGGCTGGCTGGAGGTCGCGAACCCGGTGCTGACCGTCTCGGCCACCTCGCCGCAGGTGCGTTTCAAGGTCTGGGACGACTCGACCCCGGAGCACGACAAGATCGTCGACACCGCCGTGGACGTCACCGGCGGCACCGCCCGGCTGGCCACCAGCGGCCTGGCGGACGGCCACTCCTACTCGTGGCAGACCTGGCCCGCGTACGACCCGGGCAGCGGCAAGCCCGCTCCGACCTGCCACTTCCGGGTCGACCTGACCCACCCGGGCCTGTCCGTCTCGTCCACCGACTTCCCGGAGAGCGGCTCCGGCACCACCCCCGGCAAGTACGCCGGTGAGAACGGGGTCTTCACCCTCAAGGGCCTCGACGCCGCCCCGGCCGGCGGCCAGGCCTCCGGCGTGGCCTGTTACCGGTACGTGCTGAACGGCTCGCTCGGCGTCGGCTGGGACTGCGCCTCCGGGCACACCGTCAAGGCGGGCGCCGACGGTACCGCCCAGCTCACCCTCAAGCCCAAGGACTGGGGCACCAACGTCCTGACCGTCCAGGCCATGGACGACGCGGGCAACGTCGGCCAGCCCTCCACCCATACCTTCTACGCGCCCTGGGACCCGCGCCCCAAGCCGGCCGTTCCCGGTGACGTCGACGGCGACGCCGTGCCGGACATCCTGCTCCCGGACGCCCAGGGCAACCTTCAGGTCATCAGCGCCGCCGCCGAGGACACCACCCCGGCCTCCACCATCCCGGCCGCGCTCGCCCCGCTGCACGCCGGCTGGCAGGACTACCTGGTGTTGCACCGCGGCTGGGCCGACATCCACGGACCCGGCGACGACCTGGTGGTGCGCCCCAAGGACAACGGCGGGGTCCTGTACGTCTACTCCAACTGGAGCAAGGGGGACTTCAGCGACCGGCTGCCCACCCTCGCGTGGAAGCCGTCCGACTGTCTCGATCCCGCGGGCGGGTCGATCGCCTGCCCCGAGGACTACGCCGCGGACTGGGCCGCTGCCGATCAGCTCGTCGCGGTCGGCGGCCGCACCGGCACCGGGCCGTCCCTGCCGACGCTCCTCTCGGTCGAGCACGGCAAGCTGTACGCCTTCATCGACACGGGCCGTGACTACGGCTACGCCCAGCCCGTCGCCACCACCGGCGACTGGAACGGCTACGAGCTGATCGCCCCGGGCGCGGACGCCTCCGGCAACCTCACCGTGTGGGCGCGCGAGCGGGCCACCGGCACCCTGCACGCCTACCCGGTCACCAGGGAGCCCAACGGTCTGCTGGACTTCTCCGCCCTCGCCGATCCCTCGGCGAACGTGGTCGCCACCGGCTTCACCACCGCCGCGTACCCGACGCTCGACAGCGCGGGCGACGGGGACGGGGACGGCAAGCCGGACCTGTGGGCCGTCACTCCCGACCGGCACCTGGTGACCTTCAGCGGCTGGTCCACGCCGAAGGACCTCGGCGTGCTGCGTTAGCCCGGGAACGCCGAAGGCCCCCGGCCCGATCGGAGGATCGGGCCGGGGGCCTTCGGGCTGTCAGGCGGGGATCAGAAGCGGCGGGTGACCAGGGCCCGCTTCACTTCCTGGATCGCCTTGGTGACCTCGATGCCGCGCGGGCAGGCCTCGGAGCAGTTGAAGGTGGTGCGGCAGCGCCACACGCCCTCACGGTCGTTGAGGATCTCCAGGCGCTGCTCGGCACCCTCGTCGCGCGAGTCGAAGATGAAGCGGTGCGCGTTGACGATGGCGGCCGGGCCGAAGTACTGGCCGTCGTTCCAGAACACCGGGCAGGACGACGTGCACGCGGCGCACAGGATGCACTTGGTGGTGTCGTCGAAGCGCTCGCGGTCCTCGGCGGACTGCAGGCGCTCGCGGGTCGGCTCGTTCCCCTTGGTGATGAGGAACGGCATGACGTCCTTGTACGCCTGGAAGAACGGGTCCATGTCCACGACCAGGTCCTTGAGGACCGTCAGGCCCTTGATGGCCTCGATCGTGATCGGCTTCTCCGGGTTGACGTCCTTGATCAGGGTCTTGCACGCCAGCCGGTTGCGGCCGTTGATCCGCATGGCGTCGGAGCCGCAGATGCCGTGGGCGCAGGAACGGCGGTAGGTGAGGGTGCCGTCCTGCTCCCACTTGATCTTGTTGAGCGCGTCGAGGATGCGCTCCTTCGGGTCCATCGTCAGCTGGTAGTCCACCCACACCGGGTCCGGGTGCTCCTCCGGGTTGAACCGGCGGATGCGGAAGGTGACGGTGATCGGCTGGACGGCACCGGCTTCGACCGCGTCCAGAGCGGCCGAGTGCTTCTCCACGGTCGGAGTGCTCATCAGTACTTACGCTCCATCGGCTGGTAGCGGGTCGTGACGACCGGCTTGTAGTCGAGGCGGATGGAGGTGGCGCCGTCGGCGTCCACCTCCTGGTACGCCATGGTGTGCTGCATGAACTTCACGTCGTCACGGGTCGGGAAGTCCTCGCGGTAGTGGCCGCCGCGGGACTCCTCGCGGGCCAGCGCGGAGACGGCCAGCACCTCGGCCAGGTCGAGCAGGTTGCCCAGCTCGACGGCCTCCAGCAGGTCCGTGTTGTACCGGAAGCCCTTGTCCTGGATGGAGACGTTCTTGTAGCGCTCCTTCAGCGCGGCGATGTCCTCGACCGCCTGCTTCAGGGTGGCGCCGGTGCGGTACACCATGGCGTTGGTGTCCATGGTCTCCTGCAGCTCCTTGCGGATCTGCCCCACGGACTCGGTGCCGGTCGCCTCGCGCAGGCCGTCGACGAGGGCCTGCACCTTCTCCTCCGGGTTCTCCGGCAGCTCGACGAACTCGTTCGCGTTGGCGTAGTCGGCGGCGGCGATGCCCGCGCGACGGCCGAACACGTTGATGTCCAGCAGCGAGTTGGTGCCCAGGCGGTTGGCGCCGTGCACGGACACGCAGGCGACCTCGCCGGCCGCGTACAGGCCGGGGACGATGTCGGTGTTGTTGCGCAGGACCTCACCCTCGACGTTGGTCGGGATGCCGCCCATGGCGTAGTGCGCGGTGGGCTGGATCGGGATCGGGTCCGTGTAGGGCTCGATGCCGAGGTAGGTGCGCGCGAACTCGGTGATGTCCGGCAGCTTGGCGTCCAGCTGCTCCGGCGGCAGGTGGGTCAGGTCCAGGTAGACGTGGTCGCCGTCGGGACCGCAGCCGCGGCCCTCGCGGATCTCGGTGTAGATCGCGCGGGAGCAGACGTCACGGGACGCGAGGTCCTTCATGACGGGGGCGTAGCGCTCCATGAAGCGCTCGCCGTCCTTGTTGCGGAGGATGCCGCCCTCGCCGCGGGCGCCCTCGGTGAGCAGGATGCCCATGCGCCAGATGCCCGTCGGGTGGAACTGGAAGAACTCCATGTCCTCCAGCGGCAGGCCGCGGCGGTAGACCAGGGCCTGGCCGTCACCGGTGAGGGTGTGGGCGTTGGAGGAGACCTTGAAGAACTTGCCGGTGCCGCCGGAGGCGAACACGACCGACTTGGCCTGGAAGACGTGGATCTCGCCGGTGGCGAGCTCGTACGCGACGACGCCGGCCGTCTTGCCCTCGTTGATCAGCAGGTCGAGGACGTAGAACTCGTTGAAGAACTCGACGCCGTGCTTGACGCAGTTCTGGAACAGCGTCTGGAGGATCATGTGACCGGTGCGGTCGGCCGCGTAGCACGAGCGGCGGACCGGGGCCTCGCCGTGGTTGCGGGAGTGACCGCCGAAGCGGCGCTGGTCGATGCGGCCCTGCTCGGTGCGGGAGAAGGGCAGACCCATCTTCTCCAGGTCGAGGACGGCGTCGATGGCCTCCTTGCACATGATCTCGGCGGCGTCCTGGTCGACCAGGTAGTCACCACCCTTGACCGTGTCGAAGGTGTGCCACTCCCAGTTGTCCTCCTCGACGTTGGCGAGGGCGGCGCACATGCCGCCCTGGGCCGCGCCGGTGTGGGACCGGGTGGGGTAGAGCTTGGTCAGGACGGCGGTGCGGCTGCGCTGCGTCGACTCGATGGCCGCGCGCATGCCGGCGCCGCCGGCGCCGACGATGACGGTGTCGTACTGGTGAATCTGCATGGGGGGTTAACTCGCCTCTGGCCTCTGCCGATGGTCGATGGTGCTCGCGGCTCAGATGTTGGGGTCGAAGGTGAAGATCACCAGGGTGCCCAGCAGCACGGTGAAGACCGTGGCGGTACCCATGAGCCCCTTGAGCCAGAGCCGGGTCGAGTCCTTCTCGGCGTAGTCGTTGATGACCTGACGCATGCCGTTGGCGCCGTGCAGCATGGCGAGCCAGAGCATCAGGAGGTCCCAGCCCTGCCAGAACGGCGAGGCCCAGCGGCCGGCCACGAAGGCGAAGCCGATCTTGGAGACACCGCCGTCGAGCACCAGCATGATCAGCAGGTGGCCGAGGATCAGTACGACCAGGACGACACCGGACAGGCGCATGAAGAGCCAGGCCAGCATCTCGAAGTTGGTGCGGGTGCGGCGCGGGGTCTTCTTGGTCCGCTGGCGCGGGGGCTCGATGACGAACGCGTCGGCGGGGTTGCCGGTGCCCAGTCCCTTGCCCGTGTGCGCCTGCTTGGAGGGGACGACGATGGCGTCGGAGATTTCCGTGGACATGTCTCGGCTCACTTCCCGAACCAGGAGATCAGCGTGTGCTGGAGGATCCCGTAGAAGGAACCGGCCATCAGGAGGACCCAGACGCCGACGACGCTCCAGAGCATCTGCTTCTGGTACTTCGGGCCCTTGGACCAGAAGTCCACCGCGACGACGCGCAGCCCGTTGAGGGCGTGGAACAGGATGGCGGCCACCAGGCCGTACTCCATCAGGTTCACGAGCGGAGTCTTGTACGTCTGGATGACGGTGTCGTAGGACTCCGGCGACACTCGCACGAGGGCGGTGTCGAGGACGTGGGCGAACAGGAAGAAGAAGATGAGGACGCCGGTGACTCGATGAGCCACCCAGCTCCACATGCCTTCCCGGCCGCGGTACAGCGTTCCAGCCGGCACGGAAAAACCCTCCGGAAGCGATTGGGGGCTCGGCCGGCTTCGGTGTCGGTCAGCCCGGCCGGGTACGGTCCACCGGCCGCCAGCATCCTATCGACGCCTTGTCGTGAACCGCCTCCGGGGGCCCCAGGTGTGATCAATCAGGCACTTCTGGCCTAGCGGGGCGGGAACCAAACCCGGCGTCATCACGATGGGTGACGACATGCCGACGCCCCGCGCCGCAGGGTGAGGGCGCGGGGCGGGGCGGTCGCCGGTTCGTCGGTGGTTCGGGCCGGGCGGTGCTCCGGCCTCACTCGTTCGGGCGGTTTCACGGGTTGGGTCACCCTCGCGGGTGACGGGGAGTGTGTGTGGTGCGCGCTCAGCGCGCTGCGGCCTCCGACGGGGTGGCGACCAGGTGCTCCAGTCGGCCGAGGGCGATCCGGCGGAGTTCGTCGGCCGCGATCAGCCGCTCCTCGTCCGGATCGTTGGCGAGGCGGGTGCGGATGGAGGAGAGCACGGTGTCGAGCATCTCCTCCGGGGCGATCCCTTCCAGGCAGACCACGAAGACGTGGCCGAACCGGGCCTCGTACGCGGCGTGCGCCGCCCGCAGCGCGGTGTGCGCGGCCTGGCTTCCGGGAGCCCGCATGCCGAGCAGCGGCTGCGGCATCCAGCTCTCGTCCGCCAGCGCCTCGGCGAGGTCGGCCGGGCGCAGGTCGTAGGAGGCCTCGCTGGCCGCGGCCAGCAGGGACTCGATGTCGGGGTAGGGCCGGTGGGCGGTGAGCCGCAGGGCCCAGCGGTGGCTGCCGCAGCAGGCCAACAGGGCCTCCTCGGCAGCGCCGGCGTCGGCTTCGTTGAAGCGGTGCAACCCGAGGAGGGTCGGCTCCGTCGTGACGTCGAGCCGCTGTGACGGGATGTCGCTGGCCAGCGGGTCCTCCTCGTGAGGGCGGGAAGGTGCCGGTGGAGTGGGGTGGTGAACAGGTGGGATGGGGGCTGCCGAGGGGCGCGTTGGCGCCGGTCGACCTGCGCCTCAAAGGTAGTTGAGCGGTCATCAGTTGGGGAGGGCACGCGCCGAATTCATCCGGACGAGCTATCAAGTTGTGACGTTGACACCTGCGCGTCAGCGCCGCCCTCCCCTTCCTCCTCCGCCGGCCGGCTCAGGCGCGGTGGACCTTGTGGTTGGCGGCCTGCGCCCGGGGGCGGACCACCAGCAGGTCGATGTTGACGTGCGAGGGCCGGGTGACCGCCCACGCCACGGTGTCCGCGATGTCCTCCGAGGTGAGCGGTTCGGCCACGCCCGCGTACACGGCGGCGGCCTTCTCCTCGTCGCCGCGGAAGCGGGTGACCGCGAAGCCCTCGGACTTCACCATGCCGGGCGCGATCTCGATCACCCGGATCGGCTCCCCGCACAGCTCCAGCCGCAGCGTGGCCGCGATGGTGTGCGCGGCGTGCTTGGCGGCGACGTACCCGCCGCCGCCCTCGTAGGCGGCCAGCGCGGCGGTCGAGGAGAGCACCAGCACCGTGCCGTCGCCGGTGGCCCGCAGGGCCGGCAGCAGGGCCTGCGTCACGTGCAGCACGCCGAGCACGTTCACCTCGTACATGGCCCGCCAGTCGGCCGGGTCACCCTGCTCGACGGTCTCGGCGCCGATCGCGCCGCCGGCGTTGTTCACCAGGACGTCCACCCGGCCGACCGCGGCCGCGAAGGCGTCCACCGCGGCCCGGTCGGTGACGTCCAGGGTGACGGCCCGGGCCGAACCGCCCCGCTCGGCGATCTCCTTCGCCAGCGCCTCGACGCGGTCGGTGCGGCGGGCGGTCAGCACCACGTCGAAGCCCTCGGCGGCCAGTCGGCGGGCCGTCGCCGCGCCGATTCCGCTGCTGGCACCGGTGACCACGGCCACCTTCTGCTCGGTCATTGCCACTCCCTGGGGCTCGTCGGTCGTTCACCCGATCATCTCAACCGCGTCGCCGCCGCGGCGGGCCGGTCAGGGCCTACATTGCGAGGACCCCGCTCCCCAGCTCCGGAGGAGGCACCCATGACCGCCGAGCCGCGCCGCGCCGAGTCGGGTTTCGCGATCGAGCCGCTGTACGGCCCCGAGTCCCTGGCCGACTGGGACGCCGGCGCCCGGCTGGGCCGGCCGGGGGAGTACCCCTACACCCGGGGCGTCCATCCGACGATGTACACCGGCCGCCCCTGGACGATGCGCCAGTACGCGGGCTTCGGCACCGCCGCCGAGTCCAACGCCCGCTACCGCCGGCTGATCGCGGGCGGCGGCACCGGCCTCTCGGTGGCCTTCGACCTGCCCACCCAGATGGGCCACGACTCGGACGCGCCGCTCGCCGCCGGGGAGGTCGGCAGGGTGGGCGTCGCCGTGGACAGCGTCGAGGACATGGCGGTGCTGTTCGACGGCATCCCGCTCGGCGAGGTGTCCACCTCGATGACCATCAACGCGCCCGCCGCCCTGCTCCTGCTCCTCTACCAGCTGGTCGGCGAGGCCCAGGGGGTGGCGCCGGCGGCGCTCACCGGTACGGTCCAGAACGACGTGCTGAAGGAGTACATCGCCCGCGGCACCTACATCTTCCCGCCGGAGCCCTCGCTGCGGCTGGCCGCCGACGTGTTCCGGTACTGCCGGGCCGAGATCCCGCGCTGGAACACCATCTCCGTCTCCGGGTACCACATGGCCGAGGCCGGGGCCGATCCCGCGCAGGAGATCGCCTTCACCCTGGCCAACGGCATCGCCTACGTCCGTACCGCGCTCGCCGCTGGGATGGCCGTGGACGACTTCGCTCCCCGGCTCTCCTTCTTCTTCGTGGCCCGGGTGACGCTGCTGGAGGAAGTGGCCAAGTTCCGCGCCGCGCGCAGGATTTGGGCCAGAATCATGCGGGACGTGTTCGGTGCCCGGGACCCTCGTTCGCAGAAGCTGCGCTTCCACGCCCAGACCGCGGGAGTGCAGCTCACCGCCCAGCAGCCCGAGGTCAACCTGGCCCGGGTCACCGTGCAGGCGCTCGCTGCGGTGCTCGGCGGCACCCAGTCGCTGCACACCAACAGCTTCGACGAGGCCATCGCGCTGCCCACCGAGAAGGCCGCCCGGCTCGCCCTGCGCACCCAGCAGGTGCTCGCGTTCGAGACCGACGTGACCGCCACCGTCGACCCGTTCGCCGGCTCCTACGCCGTCGAGTCGCTCACCGACGAGGTGGAGGCCGCCGCGCGGGTGCTGATGGACCGGATCGAGGAGCAGGGCGGCGCGGTGGCCGCGATCGAACGCGGCTTCCAGAAGGGCGAGATCGAGCGCACCGCCTACCGGCTCCAGCAGGAGACCGACTCCGGGGAGCGGACGGTGGTGGGGGTCAACCGCTTCCGGTCGGACACGGAGGAGCCGTACCGGCCGCTGCGGGTGGACCCGGCGATCGAGCGGTTGCAGGCGCGGCGGCTGGCCCGGCTGCGGGCCGAGCGCTCCGCCGGTGCCGTCACCCGGGCGCTGGACGCGCTGCGCCGTACGGCCGGGGGGACGGACAACGTGCTCTACCCGATGAAGGAGGCGCTGGCCGCCCGGGCCACCGTCGGCGAGGTGTGCGACGCGTTGCGCGGGGTGTGGGGGACGTACGCCCCGGTGGAGCGTTTCTGACCTCGGGCTGAACGCCCGTCAACCCGCGGGTGCCGTCGAGGAGGTGGCGGCCGTGACCGCCGGCCGGAGGGATCGTTGCACAGGGCACGCAATCCGGGGAAGGCGGCTGAAACAAGATGTCATACCCACGTGTCCGGCCGGTATGCACCCATCCGGGGACTAATTTTCGGGAAGTCGGGCCAAAACCCCCCAACAGGCCTACGATTGGCGAGATGAACCGTCCTGAGCCCGCTCAGCCGGGCACCACTCTCATCGCCGCACGCCCCGCCGCCGATCTGCGCGAACGGGTCCGGGCGCTGGAGCCCGAGCTGATCGCCTTCCGTCGTGATCTGCACCGGCACCCGGAGCTGGGCCGCCAGGAGTTCCGAACCACCGGGCTGCTGCGCGACCGGCTGGTGGCCGCCGGCCTCGAACCCCGGGTGCTGCCCGGCGGCACCGGCATGCTCGTCGACATCGTCCCGCCCGGAACGACCCCGGGGACGGAGTTCCTGGCCTTCCGCGCCGACATCGACGCGCTGCCGATCGACGACGCCAAGACCGACGTGCCGTACCGCTCCACCGTCCCCGGCCGGGCCCACGCCTGCGGCCACGACGTGCACACCTCGGTGGTGCTCGGCACCGCCCTGGTGCTGGCCGAGGCCGTCCGCACCGGCGAGCTGCGCCGCCCCGTCCGGCTGGTGTTCCAGCCCGCCGAGGAGGTCATGCCGGGCGGCGCGCTGGACGTGATCAAGGCCGGCGGGATGGAGGGCGTCGGGCGGATCTTCGCGGTGCACTGCGACCCGAAGGTGGAGGTCGGCCGGATCGCCCTGAGGGTCGGGGCGATCACCTCGGCCTGCGACCGCCTGGTGCTGCACCTGGACGGCCCCGGCGGGCACACCGCCCGCCCGCACCTGACCACGGACCTGGTCACCGCGGTCGCCAAGATGGCCGCCGACCTCCCGGGCTCGCTGGCCCGCCGGATGGACCCGCGCTGGGGCGTCAGCCTGGTCTGGGGGCGGATCGCCTCCGGCTCCGCGCCCAACGTCATCCCGCAGCACGCCGAACTGGAGGGCACCGTCCGCTGCCTGGAGCTGGACGGCTGGCGGGAGGCGCCGGACCTGCTGCACGAGCTGATCGCCAAGCTGTCCGAGACCTACCGGGCCAAGTGGACGCTGGACTATCACCGCGGGGTGCCGCCGGTGGTGAACGAGGCGGTCTCGGTCGCGCGGCTGGACGAGGCGATGCACGCCCGCTTCGGCCGGGACGGCGCCGTGGTGGTGGAGGGCACCGAGCAGAGCCTGGGCGGCGAGGACTTCTCCTGGTACCTGGAGCACGCCCCGGGCGCCCTGGCCCGGCTCGGCGTCCGCGCCCCCGGTGACGCCACGGTCCGGGACCTGCACCAGGGTCGGTTCGACGTGGACGAGCGGGCGATCGGCATCGGCGTGGAACTGTTCTCGGCGCTCGCCCTGGAGGCGGACGACAGCTGACGGCGGCTCCGGGGGCGGAACGGCCGACACGGAGCGGAATGGCGGGATCCGGTGTGCCGGCGAGGGTCCGTAAACTGGCCGAACCGACCTCGGATCACCGTCCGCGCAGGGGATAGAGCCCCGGGAAGAACATCAGACCACGGTTTGATAACAACCCGTATGCTCCGGCACCCCGTAACACAACCGTGTTCTACGCGCGTTACGGTGGCGTCCGACCACGCCAAACGGTTGCGTGTAGAAGGAGATATCCCCTTGCGCCGTTCAATGAAGCTCGCCGCGGTTGTGCTCTCGGGTTCCCTGGGCATGGCCTCGCTCGCCGCTTGCGGCGCAAAGAGCACCGACTCCTCCTCCTCCGGCTCGAGCGACGGTTCGCTCAAGGTCGGCATGGCCTACGACATCGGCGGCCGCGGCGACCAGTCGTTCAACGACTCCGCCGCCCGTGGCCTCGACAGGGCCAAGTCCGAGCTGGGCGTCGCCGTGACCGAGGCCGAGGCCAAGCAGGGCGAGGCCGAGGCCGACAAGGAGACCCGTCTCAAGAACCTGATCGACGCGGGTTACAAGACGATCATCGCCGTCGGCTTCGTCTACCAGCCGGCCGTCAACAAGGTCGCCAAGGACAACCCGGGCGTCAAGTTCGCGATCATCGACTCGAACGACAAGGACCAGCCGGCCAACGTCACCTCGCTGCTCTTCGCCGAGCAGGAGGGCTCGTACCTGGCCGGTGTCGCCGCCGCGAACAAGTCGAAGGCCAAGCACGTCGGCTTCATCGGCGGTGTGCAGTCCGAGCTGATCAAGAAGTTCGAGGCCGGTTACACGGCGGGTGTGAAGTCCGTCGACCCGAACATCACGGTCGAGACCACCTACCTGACCACCCCGCCGGACTTCACCGGCTTCGCCTCGCCCGACAAGGGCAAGGAGGCCGCCCAGGGCCAGCTCGACAAGGGCGCGGACGTCATCTACACCGCCGCCGGCTCCTCCGGCAACGGCGCCATCGAGGCCGTCGCCAACAAGCAGGGCGCCCTGGCCATCGGTGTCGACTCCGACCAGGCCAGCCAGCCGGCCCTGGCGAAGTACAAGAACAGCATCCTGACCTCGATGGTCAAGAACGTCGACACCGCGGTGTTCTCGTACATCCAGTCGGTCAAGCAGGGCCAGAGCCCGACCGGTGTCAAGCTGTTCGACCTGAAGGCCGAGGGTGTCTCGCTGGCCACCACCGGCGGCAAGATCGACGACATCCAGGACAAGCTGAAGGCCGCGGGCGACGCGATCAAGTCGGGCGCCACCACCATTCCGACCGCGCCGGTCAAGTAAGGACCGCGCGTCCCGGACGCCGCAGCGCCTGCCGCCTGCCCGGCAGCGCGATGCATCCACACAGTTCACGGGAGGGGCCCGGCAGGGTGCGCTCAACGCGTACCCCCGGGCCCCGTTCCGTCCCCCCGTTCCCCCTTGGCCCTCCGAGCGCAACGACGCGCCTCCAGACCACCAGGAGATCGCCATCACCGCATCCGAACCCGTCCCCCTGCGCAAGGACGGCACCCCCAGCGCGGGGACGGCGACACCGGCCGTCGAACTGCGCGGCATCACCAAGCGCTTCCCGGGTGTCGTGGCCAACCACGACATCAACCTCACCGTCCGCACCGGAACCGTGCACGCCCTGATGGGTGAGAACGGCGCCGGCAAGTCGACGCTGATGAAGATCCTCTACGGCATGCAGAAGCCGGACGAGGGCACCATCGCGATCAACGGCGAGCTGTGCGAGTTCAACACCCCCGGCGACGCCATCTCCCGCGGCGTCGGCATGGTGCACCAGCACTTCATGCTCGCCGACAACCTCACGGTGTGGGAGAACGTCGTCCTCGGCGGCGAGAAGCTCCACGGCATCGGCGCCAAGGCGAAGGCGAAGATCAAGGAGATCTCCGACCAGTACGGCCTGGGCGTGCGCCCGGACGCCCTGGTCGAGGACCTCGGCGTCGCCGACCGCCAGCGCGTCGAGATCCTCAAGGTGCTGTACCGCGGCGCCAAGATCCTGATCCTCGACGAGCCCACGGCCGTGCTGGTCCCGCAGGAGGTCGACGCGCTGTTCGACAACCTGCGCGAGCTCAAGTCCGAGGGCGTCACCGTCATCTTCATCTCGCACAAGCTGCACGAGGTGCTCGCGGTGGCCGACGCGATCAGCGTCATCCGGCGCGGCACCACGGTCGGCGACGCCGACCCGAAGGCCGTCACCGCCCGGCAGCTCGCCGAGCTGATGGTCGGCGCCGAACTGCCCTCCCCGGAGAGCCGCGAGTCGACCGTCACCGACATCGTGATGCTCGACGTCGAAGACCTGCGGATCGCCAAGACCGACGCCGAGGGCATCGAGCGCGTCGTCCTGGACGACATCTCGCTGCGCATCCACAAGGGCGAGATCCTCGGCATCGCCGGTGTCGAGGGCAACGGCCAGGCCGAGCTGGTCGAGGCCGTCATGGGGATGCTGCCGCTGAACGCCGGCGTCGTCACCCTGGACGGCAAGGACCTCTCCGGCACCCAGACCCGGGCCCGCCGCGAGGCCGGCATCGGCTACATCCCCGAGGACCGCCACAAGCACGGCCTGCTGCTGGAGGCCCCGCTCTGGGAGAACCGCATCCTCGGCCACGTCACCGAGGAGCCCAACTCCAAGGGCGTGCTGCTCGACCCGGCCGCCGCCCGCACGGACACCTGGCGGATCGTCGAGGAGTACGACGTCCGCACTCCCGGCATCGAGGTCACCGCGGCCTCTCTCTCCGGCGGCAACCAGCAGAAGCTGATCATCGGCCGCGAGATGAGCCACCAGCCCAAGCTGCTGATCGCCGCCCACCCCACCCGCGGTGTGGACGTCGGCGCGCAGGCGCAGATCTGGGAGCACATCCGGGTCGCCCAGCGGGCCGGCCTGGCAGTCCTGCTGATCTCCGCCGACCTGGACGAGCTGATCGGCCTGTCCGACACCATCCGGGTGATCTACCGCGGCCGCCTGGTCGCCGACGCCGACCCGGCCACCGTCACCGCCGAGGACCTCGGCACCGCGATGACCGGTGCCGCCAGCGGCCACCTGGAGTCCGAGCCGGAGGCCCTCGCCGAGGCGCAGGCCGTCGCGGCCGAGGGCACCGAGGCCGAGGCCGGGCACCAGCCCACCGACACCGCCGACGACCCGCAGGCGGGGGAGTAACCCATGACCAGTCCCAACCCCGCCGCCGCGAAGCCCGGCCTGGCACAGCGGTTCAGCGGTGAGCGGATCGTGCTCGCGCTGGCCGCGCCGGTGCTCGCGGTCGTGCTCTCCGTCGCGATCTGTTCCGTCCTGCTGGCGACCTCGGGCAAGAACCCGTTCGACGCGTGGAACGTGATGATCACGTTCGGCACCAAGTCGGACGGCCAGGTGCTGATCCTCAACCGGACCACCACCTACTACCTGGCCGCCGCGGCCGCCGCGTTCGGGTTCCGGATGAACCTGTTCAACATCGGCGTCGAGGGCCAGTACAAGGTCGCGGCGCTGTTCGCGGCCTTCGTCGGCAGCCAGCTGGACCTGCCGTCCTTCATCCAGATCCCGCTGCTGCTGATCACCGCCATGCTGGTCGGCGGCCTGTACGCGAGCATCGCCGGTCTGCTGAAGGTCTACCGCGGCGTCAGCGAGGTCATCTCGACCATCATGCTGAACTCGATCGCGACCGCGATCATCGGTGTGCTGCTCGTTCCGGGGATCTTCGCGCCGAAGGTCAGCGGCACCACCAACTCGATCCAGACCGAGCCGATCTCGGAGTCCAGCCACTTCTTCGCGCTGGAGACGGCCGGCGGAAAGCTCTGGGGCTTCATCTTCATCGCCGCCCTGGTCGGCGTGGTCTTCCAGGTCACCCTGACCCGCACCCGCTTCGGCTTCGACCTGCGCGCCACCGGCCGCTCGGAGTCCGCGGCGACCGCCTCGGGCGTCAACGTCAAGAAGATGGTCATCGTCTCGATGGCGGTCTCCGGCGCGATCGCCGGTCTGATCGGCCTGCCCGAGCTGCTGCAGAACTCGCACTACTTCGGCCAGACCTTCCAGCAGAACCTGGGCTTCCTGGGCATCTCGATCGCCCTGCTCGGCCGTAACAGCCCGATCGGCATCGCCTTCGCGGCGCTCCTGTTCGCCTTCCTGGACGTCACCGGCTCGGTGCTGCCGCTCCAGGGCGGCTTCCCCTTCGAGATCGTCGACGTCATGAAGGGCACCATCGTCATCTGCGTCGTCGTCGCGTACGAGCTGGTGCGCCGCTACGGCCTGAAGCGCCAGCAGCAGAAGGTCGGCGCCCAGCTCGCCGCCCAGCTCGCGGCCACTGAGAAGAAGGAGGTGTCCGCGTGAGTACCGCCACCGCTGCTCGTCCGAAGGCGCCGGGCGCACCCGCGAAGAAGGCCAAGCTGTCCTGGCCGGTCGTCCTGCTCCTGATCGCGGGCGCCCTGGTGCTGTTCTCCGCCGTGGGCATGGCCACCGGCAACCACTCGCTGACCTCCTCCGGGCAGGTCACCGCCGCGCTCGGTGCCGCCGTGCCGATCGGCATGGCCGGTCTGGGCGGTCTCTGGTCCGAGCGGGCCGGTGTGGTCAACATCGGCCTCGAAGGCATGATGGTCGCCGGCACCTTCTGCGGCGCCTGGGCCGGCTACCTGGTCAACCCGTGGGTCGGCCTGCTGGCCGGCATGCTGGGCGGGGCGCTCGGCGGCCTGCTGCACGCGCTCGTCACCGTCACCTTCGGCGTCGACCACATCGTCTCCGGCGTCGGCATCAACCTGCTGATCCCCGGCATCTGCGCGTACGTCAACCGGATCTACTACAAGGACTACGTCTCGGCCGGTGCCGGCCAGAACCAGTCCCCGCCGGCCGACCCGCTGCCGTACATCACCGTCCCGGGCCTGTCCTCCGGGCTGAAGGACATCGAGAGCCACCACTGGTTCTTCGTCTCGGACGTCGCGGGCGTGCTCGGCGGCCTGGTCACCAACATCTCGGTGGTCGTGCTGCTGGCCGGCGCGCTGATCGTGGTCAGCTACTTCGTGCTCTGGCGCACGGTGTTCGGCCTGCGGCTGCGCTCCTGCGGTGAGAACCCGACCGCCGCCGAGTCGCTGGGCGTCAACGTCTACAAGTACAAGTACCTCGCGGTCGTCGCCTCCGGTGCCTTCGCCGGCCTCGGCGGTGCGTACCTCTCGCTGGTCGCGGCGCACTTCTACAAGGACGGCCAGACCCTCGGCCGAGGCTTCATCGGCCTCGCCGCGATGATCTTCGGCAACTGGATGCCCGGCGGCCTCGCCATGGGCGCCGGCCTGTTCGGCTTCACCGACAGCCTCCAGCTGCGCGACCCGGAGTCGGTGCACGTGCTGATCCTGATCGTCGGCATCGCGATGATCCTGCTCGCGCTCTGGCAGCTGTACCGCCGCAAGTACACCGCGACGGTGATCTCCTTCGTGGTGGCCGGCGGCCTGATCGCCTGGTACTCGCTCACCGACGAGGTGCAGCGCCCGCTGATCGTCGCCACGCCGTACCTGATCACCCTGGTGGTGCTCTCGCTGGCCTCGCAACGACTGCGGATGCCGAAGGCGGACGGACAGATCTACCGCAAGGGCCAGGGCAAGTGACCGCCCCCGTTCCTCCGGCGGCGTCCGCGATCGACTGGGAGCCGCTGCGGGCGGCGGCGCGCGCGGCCATGGGCCGCGCGTACGCGCCGTACAGCAGGTTCCCGGTCGGCGCGGCCGCCCTGGTCGACGACGGCCGGACGGTCACGGGCTGCAACGTGGAGAACGCCTCGTACGGGCTCGGGCTGTGCGCCGAGTGCGGGCTGGTGTCCGCGCTGCACGCCTCCGGCGGCGGCCGGCTGGTCGCCTTCACCTGCGTGGACGGCGCCGGCGAACTGCTGATGCCGTGCGGGCGCTGCCGCCAGCTGCTGTACGAGCACGGCGGGCCGGGGCTGTTGATCGAACTGCCCTCGGGCGTGAAGCCGATGAGCGAGGTCCTGCCCGACGCGTTCGGGCCGGAGCGGCTCTAGCATCCCTTTCTGTTACGCGCGTAGAGTGTCGCGAGTGGGCCGGAACCCGGTCATCTCGCGACACTCTTCGCTTTTGAAACCCCTCTTGGAGCACGCATGGACGTCATCTCCGTCATCAGGACCAAGCGCGATCGCGGAGAGTTGAGCGACGCTCAGATCGACTGGGTCATCGACGCCTACACCCGTGGTGAGGTCGCCGACGAGCAGATGTCCGCGCTGGCGATGGCGATCCTGCTGAACGGGATGCAGTCGCGCGAGATCAGCCGCTGGACCGACGCCATGATCCGCTCCGGCGTCCGGATGGACTTCTCCTCGCTGCCGCTGCCCACCAGCGACAAGCACTCCACCGGCGGCGTCGGCGACAAGATCACCCTGCCGCTCGCCCCGCTGGTCGCCGCCTGCGGCGCCGCGGTCCCGCAGCTGTCCGGCCGCGGCCTCGGTCACACCGGCGGCACCCTGGACAAGCTGGAGTCCATCCCCGGCTGGCGCGCCCTGCTCTCCAACGAGGAGATGATGGACGTCCTGCGCTCCGCCGGCGCGGTGATCTGCGCGGCGGGCGACGGCCTCGCGCCGGCCGACAAGAAGCTGTACGCGCTGCGCGACGTCACCGGCACCGTCGAGGCCATCCCGCTGATCGCCTCCTCGATCATGTCGAAGAAGATCGCCGAGGGCACCGGCGCGCTGGTCCTGGACGTCAAGGTCGGCTCCGGCGCGTTCATGAAGAACCTGGACGACGCCCGCGAACTCGCCCGCACCATGGTCGGCCTGGGCACCACCGCCGGGGTCAACACCGTCGCCCTGCTCACCGACATGTCCACCCCGCTCGGCCTGACCGCGGGCAACGCGCTGGAGGTCCGGGAGTCCCTGGAGGTGCTCGCGGGCGGCGGCCCGGCCGACGTCGTGGAGCTGACCCTCGCGCTCGCCCGCGAGATGCTCGCCGCGGCCGGCGTGCAGGGCAAGGACCCGGCGGACGCGCTGCGCGACGGCTCCGCGATGGACCACTGGCGCCGCATGATCGCCGCCCAGGGCGGCGACGTCGACGCCCCGCTCCCGGTCGCCCGCGAGCAGCACGTCATCCCGGCGCCCGCCTCCGGCGTGCTCACCACCCTGGACGCCTACGCGATCGGCGTCTGCGCCTGGCGCCTGGGCGCCGGCCGCGCCCGCAAGGAGGACCCGGTCCAGGCCGGCGCCGGCGTCGAGATGCACGCCAAGCCCGGTGACACCGTGGTGGCCGGCCAGCCCCTGCTGACCCTGCACACCGACACCCCGGAGCGCTTCGACTACGCCGTCGAGGCCCTGGCCGGCGCCATCGAGGTCGCCCCGGCGGGCACGGCCTTCACCCCGAACCCGATCGTCCTCGACCGCATCGCCTGAGGTTCGTGAGGTCTGCTCACGTGCGCCGGATCAGGCGTACGTGAGCAGACCGCTGGTGTCGACGGTCCAGGGGCCCACGGCGATCGTGTCGCCGAAGACGAACTTGTCGCGGGCCTCGTAACCGGGTTCCGAGTGGAGGATGCCGGTGCCGGTGCGCGGATCGACGAGCAGGTAGAGCGGAATCCCCATCGCCGAGTAGTCGCGGACCTTGTCGTGGTAGTCGTTCTCGGGGTTGGACTTGGAGACGATCTCCACGACGAGCAGCACCTCGTGCGGCAGGACCGCCCGCTGCTCGCCTTCCAGGGTCGCCTCGGGGAACACCATCAGGTCCGGATTGCGCAGTCGGCCGAGCCCCGCGTCCTGGAGATCCGCGCCGTGGTAGGCGATGTGACCCGGGTGGGTGGTCGGCAACTGGGCGTTGAGCTGTCGGGAGAGGCGAAGCACGGCGAGCTCGTGGCGCTTCACCGGCGACGTCGTCATGACGATCTGGCCGTCGGCGATCTCGATCTTCCCTATCCCCGGCACCTTCGGCAGCTGATCCGCGATCTCGAGCAGCCGCGCGTACACAGCAGGATCGATGCTCATGTCCCGGAGTTTATCCGTGGCGGCCGTCAAGCGTTCGCGACCGTTCGGCTGGCCGCGTGGGCCCGGCGGGTGGCGTAGAGGGTGACGGCGGCGGCGAGGGCCATGGCGGTGAGGCCGACGGTGGCGGCGCCGGGCCAGCCGGTGGCGTGGTAGGCGTCGGCGCCGAGGGTGCCGCCGAGGCTGTTGCCGAGGTAGTAGGCGATCAGGTAGAGGGCGGAGGCCTGGGCGCGACCCTCGGTGGCGGTGCGGCCGACCGAGGAGGACGCGGTGGCGTGGCCGGCGAAGAAGCCGGCCGTGATCAGGACCAGGCCGAGCAGGGCGCAGACCAGGGATTCGGCGAGGGAGAGCAGCAGGCCGGCCGCGGTCACGCCGATGGAGACGTAGAGGGCGCCGCGCCGGCCGAGGCGGCCGGAGAGCCGGCCGGCCGCGGCGGAGGTGCCGGTGCCGACCAGGTAGACCACGAAGATCGAGGCGGCGATCGACTCCGGCAGGTGGAACGGCGCGGCGATCAGCCGGTAGCCGACGGTGTTGTAGACCGCGCCGAACACGGCCATGAACAGCATCCCGAGGACGTACAGCCGCACCAGCAGCGGGTTGCGCAGGTGCCGCCCGACGGTCCGGGCGAGCGCGCGGGCGTCCACCGGGGCCGGGGCGAAGTGCCGGGCGGCGGGGATCAGCAGCCGGAAGGCGAGCGTGGCGAGCAGGGCGAGGACGGCGGAGGCGGCGAGGCCCCAGCGCCAGCCGAGTTCGGCGGCGGTCCAGCCGGAGAGCAGCCGGCCGCCCATCCCGCCGATGCTGTTGCCGGCCACGTACAGGCCCATCGCGGAGGGCAGCGCGCTGGGGTGGACCTCCTCGGCGAGGTAGGCCATGGCGGTGGCGGGGAGCCCGGCGAGGGCGGCGCCCTGGAGGGCCCGCAGGGTGACGAGGGTGGTGAGGTCCGGCGCGAAGGGCAGGGCGAGCGCGAGGACGGAGGCGGCGAGGGTGGAGGCCGTCATCACCGCGGTGCGGCCGTACCGGTCGGAGAGCGCGCTGGCCGGGAGCAGCCCGAGGGCGAGGCCGAGGGTGGCGGCGGAGGCCGTCCAGCTGGCCTGGCCGGGGGTGAGGTCGAGGTCGGCCGAGAGGATCGGCAGCAGGCCCTGGGTGGAGTAGAGCAGGACGAAGGTCGCGACCCCGGCGGCGAACAGGGCGAGGTTGGCGCGGCGGAAGCCGCGCCGGCCGGGGCGGTGGCGGTCGTCCGCGGCGGTGGCGGAGGAGGTCGCGGGGGCGGTGGCGGGGGCGTCCGGGGTGGTCACGGACGCCCCGGTATCGGAGGGCTGCATGCCGTCGACCGTAGGCCTGGCGTCGTTGATGCGTCCAATGCATGAAGCATGGATGATCGATGCGTTGGCGTATGAGTCGAGGTGGTGGCGCGATGTCCGGTCCGGAACCGGTGGACGGTGGCGAGCAGCCGTACCGGGTGGCCGAGTTGGGGCCGGACGAGCCGGCGGCGCTGCTGGCGCCCCGGCTGGCCCGGTTCGCCGCGGTGGCCCGGCTGCAGCACGTGACCCAGGCGGCCGCGCTGCTCGGGGTGCCGCAGCCGACGCTGTCGCGTGCGGTGGCCCGGCTGGAGGAGGAGCTGGGGGTGGACCTGCTGGCCCGTCAGGGCCGTGCGGTGCGGCTGACCAGGGCGGGCCGGCTGCTGCTGGCCTCGGTGGAGCGGGCGTTGGCCGAGCTCGAGCGCGGTGCGGCGGCGGCCCGGGCGGAGGCGGACCCGGCGGCGGGCCTGGTGGCCTTCGGCTTCCTGCACACGATGGGGCCGGACACGGTGCCGGCGCTGCTGCGGGGTTTTCGCGCCGCGCACCCGCGGGTGCGGTTCCAGCTGGTGCAGGACTACGGCGCGGCGATGCTGGAGCGGCTGCGGGCCGGGGAGCTGGACCTCTGCCTGGTCTCTCCGCTGCCGGAGGACCCGGCGTTCGCCGCCCGCCCGCTGGACGAGCAGCGGCTGCACCTGGTCGTCCCGGCGGACCACCGGCTGGCCGGGCGGCGGCGGATCCGGCTGGCGGAGGTGGCCGAGGAGCCGTTCGTCGGGCTGGAGCAGGGGTACGGGCTGCGCGCGATCACGGACGGCTTCTGCGCCCGGGCCGGGTTCGTGCCCCGGCTGGCGTTCGAGGGGGAGGAGGCGGAGACGCTGCGCGGGTTGGTGGCGGCCGGGCTGGGGGTGGCGCTGCTGCCGCCGGCCCTGGTGCCGCGGCCGGGGGTGGTGGAGCTGGAGGTGACGGCGCCGCGCACCCGGCGGGCGATCGGGCTGGCCTGGGCGGCGGGGCGGCCGCTGACGCCGCCGGCGCGGACCTTCCGGGACTTCGTGCTGTCCCGGCGGGGGCGGCTGTTGCAGCACGACTGACGCGGTGGCCCCGGTGGGTGGGCGCTTTGGCGGATCCTATGGACCGGGCGGTGGAATTCCGGGTCGGGTTTGGACCATCCGGTGGTGTCACCGGTAGTCGGTCTACGCGCGTAGGGGCTATATTTCCGCAATGGAACAGCAGATCCCCGTCACCGCCGCGGGCACCGGCCCGCGCATCCCCACCGCCGACCAGATCCGCCGCGCGCCGAAGGTCCTCCTGCACGACCACCTGGACGGCGGGCTGCGCCCGGAGACCGTGGTCGAGCTGGCCGCCGCCTGCGGCTACCAGGGCCTGCCGACCACCGACGTCAAGGAGCTCGGCGAGTGGTTCCGCGAGGCCGCCGACTCCGGCTCGCTGGTCCGCTACCTGGAGACCTTCGCGCACACCTGCGCCGTGATGCAGACCCGTGAGGCGCTGATCAAGGTCGCCGCGGACTGCGCCGAGGACCTGGCCGCCGACGGCGTCGTGTACGCCGAGGTCCGCTACGCCCCCGAGCAGCACCTGGAGGCCGGACTGAGCCTGGACGAGGTCGTCGAGGCCGTCCAGGAGGGCTTCCGCCTCGGTGAGGCCAACGCCCGCGAGGCCGGCCACCGGATCCGCGTCGGCACCCTGCTGACCGCGATGCGGCACGCCGCCCGCTCCACCGAGATCGCCGAACTGGCCAACCGCTACCGGGACCGCGGCGTGGTCGGCTTCGACATCGCCGGCGCCGAGGCCGGATACCCTCCCACCCGCCACCAGGCCGCCTTCGACTACCTCAAGGGCGAGAACAACCACTTCACCATCCACGCGGGCGAGGCCTTCGGCCTGCCGTCGATCTGGGAGGCCCTGCAGTGCTGCGGTGCCGACCGGCTCGGCCACGGCGTGCGGATCGTCGACGACATCACGGTGGGCGAGGACGGCACGGTCGAGCTCGGCCGGCTGGCCGCGTACGTGCGCGACAAGCGCGTCCCGCTGGAGATGTGCCCGACCTCCAACATCCAGACCGGCGCCGCGTCCTCGTACGCCGAGCACCCGATCGGGCTGCTCAGCCGGCTGAAGTTCCGGGTCACCGTGAACACCGACAACCGGCTGATGAGCGGCACCAGCATGAGCCAGGAGTTCGGCCACGTGGTGGAGGCCTTCGGCTACACCCTGGGTGACCTGGAGTGGTTCACGGTGAACGCGATGAAGTCCGCGTTCCTGCCCTTCGACGAGCGGCTGGCGATGATCAACGACGTGATCAAGCCGGGCTACGCCGAGCTGAAGGCCGAGTGGCTGTTCAGCGCGGCCGCCGGCGGCAACTGAGCCGTCGGGCGGTGCGTCCGGCCCCGGTGGTCGGATGAACGGCGGTTCCCTGCACAGGAGTTGGCGTTCATCCGACTACTCACTCGGGTGAGTGAACGCCCTTTGGTTCCCGCGCGACCGGCTCACTACGGTGTGCCCGTCATTGCCGACACGTCCCGGCGGCGGTCCCCCGTCCGCCGGTCCCGTGCGTGAAGTCGGCCACCGACGAGGACCCAAAGGGGACCAACCATGAAGCAGGCTCTCAAGGCCGCCGGCACCGCGGCGCTCGGCATCGCCATCGCGGCGGTCGGCGCCGGTACCGCCTCCGCGGCCGACGGCCAGGCGGCCGGCGGCCTCGGGCTGCCCACCGGCGCGCTGACGAACCCGGCGGTGACCGGTGCGGTCGCCGACACCGCCGCCAAGCTGCCCACCGGCAAGGTGACCGAGACGCTGGGCACCCTCGCCCCGAGCGTGGGCAAGGCCGTCCCGGCCGGCGACACCCCGCTGGCCGGCGTCACCCAGGAGCGGGCCGCCCAGCGCGCCGCCCTCCCGACCGTCCCGGGCCTGGACAAGACCCCGATCGGGCAGCTGACCAGCACCCTCCCGGCCCTTCCCGGTCTGACCGGCTGAGGCCCGGGGCGCGTCGACCGGCGCGCCCCGACCCACAGGCGCGGCGACGGGCCGCCCACCCCGGGGATCCGGGGCGGGCGGCCCGTCGCCGCGTACCGGGCCGCCCGGCTCACGGCTCCTGCGGGAGCAGCAGCCAGAGGGCCAGGTAGAGCAGGAACTGGGGGCCGGGCAGCAGGCAGGAGAGCAGGAAGATCAGTCGGACGGTCCACGGGGTCAGGCCGAAGCGTTCGGCGATACCGGCGCAGACGCCGGCGATGACGCGGTTGCGGCGGGGGCGGGCGAGGCGGGCGGTCATGGTCGGCTCCATGTGGTGGCGGCCCTCTCCGGCCGGTCCGGTGGGCTGTTTCCATGGTCCGTCGCGGACGGCTCCGGAGCCTCAGTCCGGCAGGTGATTCTCCACCCCGCCGAGTCACCGGGTAGTCGTATCCGGATGTCGGGGTCGTCCTCGGGGTGACCCTGAGGGCCGGGGCCCGCAACGTTCGGCCGGGCCCGTCCGGAGGGGCGCGACGGGCTCGGTAGGATGCTGCCGATCGCAGTCGGCCGGGGGGCGGACGAAAGCCCGGCTTCGTTGTGGAATGACCTCTCGCGCAAGCGATTTCACGTCCTGATGGGTTCTCTCCCGCATTCTCTCGTGAGGTTGAATTGCGCACTCGGCATCGCAGATTCCTGACCGCGACCGCCGCCGTCACACTGGCCTCCGGCCTGGCCGCCGCCGGAGCCCCGGCCGTCATCGCCGCGCCGCGGGCCGTCGCGGTGGTCCCGGGCGCCCGGACCGGCCCCTCGCCGGTCACCATCGCCCTCGGCGGCCTTCCCGGCACCGTCAGGGCGGGTGGCGCGCCGGTGGAGTTCACCGCGACGCTCCGCAACACCGCCGACCACCGGCTGGACGTCCTGTCCCCGGCCTTCGGACTCGCGGAGGCCGTCACCGGGCAGGGCCGCTTCCGGCTGGAGTACCGCTCGCCCGGTGCGGCCCGGTGGCAGGACGCCAGGGCGGACGCCGCGGGCGCCGGCGTCCGCTGGGCGCTCGACCAGCCCGCCGTGCTGTCGCTGGCGGCCGGCGCCGAGGTCACCTACCGGCTGCGCCTCACCGTCGCCGCCGACGCCCCTGCCGGGCGGGTGGCGCCGGCCTTCGACGCCGTGGTCTCGGACCCGGACCTGCCGCCGGAGCAGCGCACCACCGGCGCGCAGAGCGACCACCCGGACCTGGTCGTCGCCCCGGCGGCGGCGCCGAGCACCGCGCCGGCCACCACGCCGACCACCACGCCGACCACCACACCGGCCACCCCGGCGGCCACCGCGGAGGTCGGGTTCGAGGGCATGCCCGTCTCGTTCACGGTGGGCGGGGAGGCGAAGCCGTTCAGGCTGGTGCTCACCAACCGGAGCGGCCGGGAGCTGCGGGTCGTGCCCGCGGCCCTGTTCCAGGGGGCGTCCCGACTCCCTTCGAGCACCGTCAGGTTCGAGTTCCGTACCGCCGACGGGCATTGGTGGGAAGCCACCCCGGGCGACGGCCCCGAGCGCCCGGCCGGGCTCCGCTTCGGGCTGCGGACCGGGAACGGGAACTCCGACGTCATCGTGCTGGCGAAGGGCGAGAGCCGCACCGTCGAGGTCCGGCTGGCCTTCACCAAGGACGCGCCGATCCTGTTCGAGTCCCTGGTCGCCGTCTCGGACACCCTGCCGGAGCCGGGCGAGAGCGCGGCCGAGGCGGTCGGCCAGGCGGCCGACTTCATCACCGTGCCCGCGGCGGGCGCCACCGTCGCGCCCGCTCCGGCCTTCCCGGACCCGGACCCCGTTCCGGAGCTGCCGGAGCCGTCCGCCGTCCAGGTCGTCCCGGCGGCGGCCCCCTCGGCGGCGCCGAGCCCTTCGGCGGGCGGGCCGCGGGCGGTCGCCGCCCCGGCCGCCGGCCCCCGGCTGGCCTCCACCGGTGGCGGTACGGGCGCGGAGCCGATGGCGATCACGGGGGTGACCGCGATCGCCATGGGAGTCGGCACCCTGGTGGTGGCGCGGCGCCGCAACCGGGTGCGGCGCGGCGCGGGGAACTGACAGACCGGAAGGCCCGGCCGTCACCGCTCGGAGCGGGTGGCGGCCGGGCCTTCCGGCGTTCGTACGGAGGTGCGGCCCAGTCAGTTCGCCGGCGGCTGCGGCTGCGCGTAGGGGTTGTCCGCCACCGGCTGCGGCGGGACGCCCGGCTGGTACGGCGCGGCGCCCTGCGGCGCGGCCGGCGGGACGGGCGCGCCCGGCTGCGGGGCGTTCGGGTTGAACGGAGCCTGCGGGGCGTTCGGGTTGAACGGGGCCTGCGGGGCGTTCGGGTTGAACGCGGCGGCCGCCTGGGCGGCCTGCTGCTGCTTCTCGTTGTTGCGCTCGACGAGCGTCTTCACCGAGGCGAAGATCAGCAGGACCGGCAGGATGAACACCTTGTAGAAGATGGTGTACGTGCCGCCCTCGAAGACGAACGCCAGGTAGTAGGCGTACCCCAGGAACCCGAGGCCGATGACGATGTTGAGGACGCGCAGACCGGCCTTCATCCGGGTCGCGACGGCCCCGATGGCCGCCAAGATGACGCCGCTGAGCGCCAGCGCCACGACGTACCAGGAGAAGAGCGGTTCGGCGCTGAAGTCGAGATTGTTCAAAGCGGTTTCCTGGGAAGGGGAAGAAGAATAAACGGCAGGCGCCGTTCGGGGACGACAGCGCACAGTACTGGAGGCGGCGGACATCCGTCGCGGCCTTTGTGTCACGGTGTCATTGCGCTGCACGACAGCGGCAGTCGACGAGGTGGGAAATGACGGACTTTGAGGTGCTGCGGGTCTTTTGCGGGCCGGACGGGAGCCGGGGCAACCCGCTCGGCGTGGTGCGCGACGGCGCCGCCGTGCCGGGGCGCGCGCAGCGGCAGCGGATCGCACACGAACTCGGTTTCAGCGAGACGGTCTTCGTCGACGACCCGGAGCGCGGGGAGATCGACATCTACACCCCGTCGGTGCGCCTGCCGTTCGCCGGTCACCCGTGCGTGGGTGCCGCCTGGCTGCTCGGGGTGGACCGGCTGGTCACGGCCGCCGGGGAGGTGGCGGTGCGGCGCGACGGCGGGGTGACCCGGATCGCGGCCCGGCCGCAGTGGGCCCCGGGGCGCACCCTGCGGCAGTACGGTTCGGCGGCCGAGGTGGAGGCGCTGGAGGTTCCTCCGCCGGGGGAGTGGGTCTACGCCTGGGCCTGGCAGGACGAGGCGGCCGGCACCGTACGGGCCCGGGCCTTCCCCGGGCGGGGCGACGGGATCGACGAGGACGAGGCGACCGGAGCGGCCGCCCTGCTGCTGGCGGCGAGCCTCGGCCGGGCGCTGACCGTCACTCAGGGCCGGGGCTCGCAGCTGCTGGCCGGACCGCTGCCCGGCGGGCTGGTCGAGGTCGGTGGCCGGGTGGTCCGGGACGCCGGACCGGCTCAGCCGGCCGGCGGCGTCGGTTCGGCGTAGGCGCACCGGCGGGCGGCCGGGGCCACGGCCGCGACGGAGGTGACGGCGGCGACCGAGGCGGCGGCGGCCACCGGCGGCACGGAGAGCACCGCCATCCGGGGCGCCCGTGGCCGCCGGTCCCGCAGCAGGTGCCGCAGACCGGGGACGAGCGCGAGGTGGGCGACGGCCACGCCGGCCACGGCGAGCAGGATGTGGTCCACGTTCAGGACGTGCCCGGGCGCCCAGGAGGAGAGGAACTCCAGCGCGGTCGCCAGCAGCGCGGAGACGCCGGTGGTGCGCAGGAAGGACGGCAGCCAGCGGGCCCGGAGCCGGCCCCCGGCCAGCGGCAGCAGGACCCCGAGCGGGGCCAGCAGCAGGAGTTCGCCGACCACCTGCCAGCCGCTGGAGGAGCGGAGCGAGGCGAGCGGCGTCAGGTTGGCGTCGTACACCCAGGCCACCGGCAGCGGTCTCAGCACCAGCCAGAGCACCAGCGCCAGGTGGCCGGTGAGACCCGCCAGTCCGGCCAGCCGGAGGGGACGGTGGACGGCCGCCGCCGGGCTGCTCTCGGTCCCCGCGCCGGAACGCTCGTCGCGTGTCCTGGTGCCATCTCGCTGCACGGGGGGAAGGACGTGGGTCGACGTCACGTCGGTTCCACACCGGGCGTGAACATTCCCAAACGCGCCCCCCGAACCCCGCCGACGCCCCTCGCCGGCGCCCCTCCCCGGTGGCCTACCGGCAGGGCGAGGCCGTCGGCACCGCGCCGAACACGTTGTCCGGCGGCGGAGTGCCCGGCGCCACCGGGACGGGGGACGGGCTGGGACTCGCGGCCGCCTTGGTGCCACGGGCCGGGGTCGTGCTCGGGGCCGGGCCGGGCGGGGTGGCCAGGGCCGCCGGTATGTGCGGGGTGGTCGGGCAGGCCGTCCGGCTGGCGGGCGCGCCGGCGTCGACCGGTACGGCGGTCGGCCGGATGCCGCAGCCGGAGGCCAGCGCGATCAACAGCAGCACGCCGGCGCCGCGGCGCAGGACGGTGCGGGGGGCAGCGGTGTCGGTCGGGGCGGTCACGTGGCGTCCTTGTCCTCGGCGGCGTCGCCGACGGGGCCGCCCTCGGCCTCGCCCGCGGACGGCGGCGGCGGGGCCAGCGGCAGGGTCAGGGTGAACACCGCGCCGACCTCCCCGTTCGCCGCCGTGATCGTCCCCCCGTGTATCTGCGCGTTGGCCATCGCGATCGACAGTCCGAGGCCGCTGCCCTCCGAGCGCGCCCGCCCGCGGTCCGCCTTGTAGAAGCGGTCGAAGACGTGCGGCAGCACGTCCTCCGGGATGCCCGGGCCGCTGTCGGAGACCTCGACCACGACCGACTCCCCGTCCTGCCGGACCTTGACCCGCACCGGCGAGCCGCCGTGCTTCAGCGCGTTGCCGATCAGGTTGGCGAAGACCACGTCGAGCCGGCGCGGGTCGACCACGGCCAGGATGCCGCGCGGGGCGTCCAACTCGACCGCGTCGTACCAGGCCCGCCCGTCGATGCAGGACATGATCAGGTCGGCGACGTCCACCTCGTCGGCGACCAGTTTGGCGGTGCCGGCGTCGAAGCGGGTCACCTCCATGAGGTTCTCCACCAGGTCGGACAGCCGCCGGGTCTCGCTGACCACGAGCCGGACGGCCGGCTCGATCATCGGGTCCAGCGACTCGGCCTCGTCCTCCAGGATGTCGGTCACGGCGGTCATCGCGGTCAGCGGGGTGCGCAGTTCGTGCGACATGTCGGCGACGAACCGCCGGCTCTGCGCCTCGCGCGCGCTCAGCTCCTCGACCTGCTCGTGCAGCGACTCCGCGGCCCGGTTGAAGGTCCGTGCCAGGTCGGCGAGTTCGTCCGATCCCTCGACCTCCAGCCGGGTGTCCAGGTGCCCCTCGCCGAGGCGCCGGGCGGCGTCCCCGAGCCGCTTGACCGGCCGCAGCACGGTCGCCGAGGCGGCTTGGGCGAGCAGCGCCGAGCCGATCAGCGCGAGCAGCGTGGCGATGGCCAGCGACCAGCCCAGCGTGTTGAGGTCGGCCCGCTCGTTCTCCAGCGACTTGAACATGTACGCCGTCGGGCCGTTCGGCACCACCTTGGTGCCGCCGATCACGAACGGCCGGCCCTCCAGGTTCTGCCGCTGCCAGTACAGGTGGTACGGGTACGGGTTGTTCTCGGTGATCTCGCGCGGCTTGGCGACGGTGGACTGCAGCGCCGCCGGGACGTCCGCCAGCGTGAAGTTCGCGGGGTCGGAGGAGGCCGAGCACTCCGGGTGCGCCGGGTCGACCACCACCACGTCGTACGTCAGCCCGGAGCTGGCCACGTTGGACGCCAGCGTGGCCAGCTCCGGGCAGCTCGCGTTCAGCGGCAGCTCGGAGACGTTGCGGGTGAGCGAGACCCGGAAGTCGTTCAGCGCGGTGTCCTGGGCGCGCTTGAGCACCGCGTCGCGGTTCAGCCAGTACGCGATGCCGGAGGCCGAGACGGCGGCGAGCAGCGCGACGGCCGCGAACACCGCGATCAGCCGCACCCGCAGGGAGCGCAGCCGACGCCACCGGCCCGTCGGGAACCGCCGGGCAGTCGTCTGATGGTCAGTCACAAGAGCCTGTCGTGGTACGGGAGTTCAGGGGCGGGTGGGCGTGGGCTGGTCGGAGGCGTTCGGGATCAGGCCGGCGGGTCCAGCCGGTATCCCACTCCGCGGACGGTGCGGATCAGCGTCGGCGCGGACGGCACATCCTCGACCTTGGCCCGCAGCCGCTGCACGCACGCGTCCACCAGGCGGGAGTCGCCGAGGTAGTCGTGCTCCCAGACCAGCCGCAGCAGCTGCTGGCGGGAGAGCGCCTGGCCGGGGCGGCGGCTGAGCTCCAGCAGCAGCCGCAGCTCGGTCGGGGTGAGCTGGAGGTCCTGTCCGTCCTTGGTGACGGTCATCGCCGCGCGGTCGATCACCACGCTGCCGTACGCCGAGGAGTCCGAGCTCTCCCGCTCGCCGCGCCGCAGCACCGCCCGGATCCGGGCGTCCAGCACGCGCGGCTGCACCGGCTTCACCACGTAGTCGTCCGCGCCGGACTCCAGGCCCACCACCACGTCGATGTCGTCGGAGCGCGCGGTCAGCAGGATGATCGGCAGCTGGTCGGTGCGGCGGATCCGGCGGCACACCTCGAAGCCGTCGATCCCGGGCAGCATCACGTCCAGCACGATCAGGTCGGGCCGCTGCTCCTTGAACAGCTTCAGGCCGTCCTCGCCGGAGGCGGCGGTGGCCACGCGGTGGCCCTGGCGGGTGAGGGCGAGTTCGAGGCCGGTCCGGATGGCGTCGTCGTCCTCGATGAGTAGGAGGAAAGGCACGGCCCCATTTTGGCCCACCGGCCGCGCCGAATCACCCCCCGGACCGCTCACCGGCCCCTCGGGAACCGGAACGAGCGCCACCGGCGTCCGGTACGGCGGGGGGCGGTCCGGGACGTTCGGCCCCCTCCTGTGACACCCCTGTGACAGTCGGCGGACAGCGCCATCACAACCGGCGGGCAGGATTTTCCATGTCGCCGCAGGACAGCGGGCCGCAGAGGCCGGCTGAAGGGCGGCTACCGGAACCGCTCGTACCGACCCAGGGGGCGCACGATGAACGCCATGCTTCAGACCCGGACCAACCCGGCTGTCCGCACCGCGCGTTCGTCAGCCACGTCCCACCGGACCCGGTACGAGATCAGGACCGACGAGAACTCCGGTGCGGTGAGCGTGCGGGGGTGCGCGCACAGCACCGGTGGAAACCCTGGCGCCCGTCGGGTGAGCGGCGGCGGCAGGACGGGGGAGCTGTACGGGATCGGCCGTCTGGGGAGTTCGGCCGACTCCGCCGGCACCCTCACGCTGCGGGGGATCCTCCCCGTGCGCGTCGAGGGCAAGGACGCCCCGGGGGGGAACCGGGGGACCGGGGGGAACGGTCTGCGGACGGTCGGTTCGGGGGAGCCGACCGGCCGCGAGGCCGCCGGTGCGACGCTGCTGCGGCTGAACCCCGCGGCGGCCCGCACCACCGAGGCCGGACAGGGGGGCGCGCAGGGGGAGCACCCGGCCGTCGCGGAGGACCACATCACGGAGTTCACCGCGTACGTGCGCGAGCGCCGCGCCTCCCTGTACGCCACGGCCTACCACCTGACCGGTGACCGCTACGAGGCCGAGGACCTGCTGCAGAGCGCGCTCTTCAGCACCTACCGGGCCTGGGGCCGGATCACCGACAAGGCCGCGGTCGGCGGGTACCTCCGCCGCACCATGACCAACCTGCACATCTCCGCCTGGCGGCGCCGCAAGGTCAACGAGTACCCGACCGAGGAGCTGCCGGAGACGGCCGGCGACACCGACGCGATGGGCGGCACCGAGCTGCGCACCGTGCTCTGGCAGGCGCTGGCGAAGCTGCCGGAGAACCAGCGCACCATGCTGGTGCTGCGGTACTACGAGGGCAAGACCGACCCGGAGATCGCCGACGTGCTGGGGATCAGCGTCGGCACGGTCAAGAGCAGCATCTGGCGCGCCCTGCGCCGGCTGCGCGAGGACGAGCACCTGAACAAGTCGGGCGACACCGTCCGGGCGTTCGGCGAGCTGGTCGCGTAAGGGACTCCCGTCGGGGGACGGGGATCGGACGGTCACGGTCCGGGGGCAGTGGCTCGGGGGAGCACGCCCGTGGGGGAGCCGAGGACCGTTCGGGGAAGAGGGCGAAGGGCCCGGTGCGGGGGAGACGCACCGGGCCCTTCGTCGTGTCCCGGCGGGCGCGCAGACCGCGGAGCTCAGACGGCGGAGAGCTCGCCGGTTCGGGCCGCGGCGCGGATCCGCCGCGCGGCCTCCGGGCCGGCGCACGCGTACGAGCCGAGCGCGACCTGCCGTCCGACGATGGACCGCTCGGCCCGCATCAGCCGCAGGCCCCGGCGCAGCAGCACCGGCAGCGACTTGCGGCCCTCCCGGACGTCCCGGCGCAGCCGGCGCCAGGCCGTGGTGAGCGCTCCGTTGCGCAGGCACAGGGCGTCGCCGAGCAGGCCCTGGTCGGCGCACTCGGTGGTGATCTCGGCGGCGAAGATGCCCTCCGCTATGAACGCGCCCGCCCCGCCCAGCTCCAGGGCACGGGTGCCGATCCGGCCGTTGTCCGGGATCGAGTACACCGGGACGTCGGCGCGCCCGCGCTCGTGCAGGGCGCGGATCGCGGCGACGGCCTGGTCGCGGTGCCAGGCCAGCGGGGAGTCCCAGTCCACGGCGCCGTCCGGCAGCCGCGGCAGGGTCGGGTCGTCCCCGTCCTTGTAGAAGTCGTCGAGCTGGAGCACCGGCAGCCCGCTGCGCTCGGCCAGCGAGGACTTCCCCGACCCGGAGGGCCCGGAGAGCAGGATCACCCGGGCATGCCCGGTCGGTGCGGGGTTCATGGGGGAGTCACTCACGGGACACCAGTCTGACGCATCCCGGCCGGTTGCCGAAACCGGTCGGTTCAGACCTTCCGCGGCGGTTGCGGGCCGGCGAGGGCGACGTGGACCAGCGGCAGGTAGCGGCTGTCGACCTGGAGGTACACCGGGTGGTCGCCGCCGGGCGGCAGGTAGGCGGTCGCCGCCCAGTCCTGGTCGTGCCAGGTCCCCGGCTCGGGTTCGTGGAAGCCCCCGCCGGTGGGCAGTTCGACGTGACCGAGCGCACGGGAGCCGAAGGCGACCGTGGCGGCGCCCGGGGTGATGCCCAACCTGCCGTTGACGTACTCGCGTTGCCAGCCGGGCCGGTCCGACCGGGCCGAGCAGGGCACCCGTACGGGCTTCCCGGCGGCCAGTCGCCGACGGACCCGGGCCACGTGCCACCTGCGGACGAACCCGTCCGCGAACAGCGGCATCAGCTCGGCGATCAACTCTCCCACGGCGCCCCCTCGATCGTTCTCCCACCGGTGATCCTGGTCCGGTCGCACACGGACCGGGAGCCCCGAAAGTCGGCCCGGGCGGCGACGAAAGTCGTCGGAAGGGCGACGGACCCGCGCCAGGGGGGGAGAGGCGCGGGTCCGTCCGATGACCGTCCGGGCCCTGGGGGGGGTGAGGGCGCTGGGGACGGCCAGTCTGTGGAGTTGTTACTCGGAGCGGGGAGGTCAGATCCCCATCGGGTGCCAGACCGTCTTCGTCTCCAGGAAGGAGAGTAGCCGGTCCGTACCGGGCGCATTGGTCCAGTCCTGGGCGAACGGGTCCAGCACCGGACGGACCACCCTCTTCAGGGTATCCGCGGCGGCCGCTTCCAGCGCCTGCGCCGCGCCGGGACCGTCGGCGGCGATGGCACCGGTGAGGTCCAGCGCGTTGACGTCCTGGTGCGAGGCCAGGGTGGGGGCGACGTCCGCCGTCCGGCCCGAGAGGATGTTGACCACGCCGCCCGGGACGTCCGAGGTGGCCAGCACCTCGCCCAGCGACAGCGCGGGCAGCGGGGCGTCCGCGGCGGCCGCGACCACGACCGTGTTGCCGGTGGCGATCGCCGGGGCGATCACCGAGACCAGGCCGAGCAGCGAGTGCCCGTACCCGGCCTGCGGGGCGACGATCCCGACCACGCCGGTCGGCTCCGGGGTGGAGAGGTTGAAGAACGGCCCGGCGACCGGGTTGGCGCCGCCCGCGATCTGGGCGACCTTGTCCGTCCAGCCCGCGTACCAGACCCAGCGGTCGATCGCGGCGTCCACCAGCGCGGCGGCCTTCTTCGGGCCGATGCCCTCGGAGACGGCCACCTCGGCGGCGAACTGCTCGCGTCGGCCCTGGAGCATCTCGGCCACCCGGTACAGCACCTGGCCGCGGTTGTACGCGGTGGTGCCGGACCAGCCCTTGACCGCCTTGCGGGCGGCCACGACGGCGTCGCGGGCGTCCTTGCGGGTGCCCAGCGGCACGTTGGCGAGCCACTCGCCCTTTGCGTCGGTCACCTCGTACACCCGCCCGCTCTCGGAGCGCGGGAACTTCCCGCCGACGTACAGCTTGTAGGTCTTGAGGACGTCAAGACGCGCGAAGGTCGTGTCAGACATCGAGGTAGGCCTCCAGACCGTGGCGGCCACCCTCGCGGCCGTAGCCCGACTCCTTGTAGCCGCCGAACGGCGAGGTCGGGTCGAACTTGTTGAAGGTGTTGGCCCAGACCACGCCGGCCCGGAGCCGGTTCGCCATCCAGAGGATGCGCGAGCCCTTCTCCGTCCAGATGCCCGCGGAGAGGCCGTACGGCGTGTTGTTGGCCTTCTCCACCGCCTCGGCGGGGGTGCGGAAGGTCAGCACCGACAGGACCGGGCCGAAGATCTCCTCCTGGGCGATCCGGTGGGCCTGGCTCACGCCGGTGAACAGGGTCGGCTTGAACCAGAAGCCGGTGCCCGGGAGCTCGCAGGCCGGCGACCAGCGCTCGGCGCCCTCGGCCTCGCCGGCGTCGGTCAGCGCGGTGATCCGGGCCAGCTGCTCGGCCGAGTTGATGGCGCCGATGTCGGTGTTCTTGTCCAGCGGGTCGCCGACCCGCAGGGTGGCCATCCGGCGCTTCAGGGCGTCCAGCAGCTCGTCCTGGATCGACTCCTGGACCAGCAGGCGCGAGCCCGCGCAGCAGACGTGGCCCTGGTTGAAGAAGATGCCGTTGACGATGCCCTCGACCGCCTGGTCGATCGGCGCGTCGTCGAAGACGATGTTCGCGGCCTTGCCGCCCAGCTCCAGCGAGAGCTTCTTGCGGGTGCCGGCCAGCTGCTTGGCGATGGCGCGGCCGACCGGGGTGGAGCCGGTGAACGCGACCTTGTTGACGTCCGGGTGGGAGGTCAGCGCGGCGCCGGTGCGGCCGTCACCGGTGACGATGTTGACGACGCCCTTCGGCAGACCGGCCTGGCGGCAGATCTCGGCGAAGCGCAGCGCGGTCAGCGGGGTGGTCTCGGCCGGCTTCAGGACGACCGTGTTGCCGGTCGCCAGCGCGGGCGCGATCTTCCACGCCAGCATCAGCAGCGGGAAGTTCCACGGGATGACCTGGCCGGCCACGCCCAGCGGCTTCGGGTTCGGGCCGAAGCCGGCGTGGTCGAGCTTGTCCGCCCAGCCCGCGTAGTAGAAGAAGTGGGCGGCGACCAGCGGCAGGTCGACGTCCCGGGTCTCGCGGATCGGCTTGCCGTTGTCGATCGACTCCAGCACGGCCAGCTCGCGGCTGCGCTCCTGGATGATCCGGGCGATCCGGAACAGGTACTTGGCGCGCTCGCTGCCGGGCAGCGCCGACCAGTCGGCGAAGGCCTTGCGGGCGGCGGCGACCGCGCGGTCCACGTCCTCCTCGGTGCCCTGGGCGAACTCGGCGAGCACCTGCTCGGTGGCCGGGTTGACCGTCTTCAGGGCCTCGTTGCCGGAGGAGTCGACGAACTCGCCGCCGATGAAGTGGCCGTAGGAGGTGGCGATGTCGCCAGCGGCGGCGGGGGACTCCGGGGCCGGGGCGTAGGCGAAGAGGCCGCCGGCGGGCTTGGCCGCGGGCTCCTCGGTGTTCTTCTTCTTGGCCATGGTGATCAGTCCACCGTCACGTAGTCGGGGCCGGAGTAGCGGCCGGTGGCCAGCTTCTGGCGCTGCATCAGCAGGTCGTTGAGCAGGCTGGAGGCGCCGAAGCGGAACCAGTGCGGGGTCAGCCAGTCGTCGCCGAGGGTCTCGTTGACCATCACCAGGTACTTCATGGCGTCCTTGGTGGTGCGGATGCCGCCGGCGGGCTTGACGCCGACCTGGACGCCGGTGGCCGCGCGGAAGTCGCGGACCGCCTCCAGCATCAGCAGGGTGACCGGCGGGGTCGCGTTGACGGCGACCTTGCCGGTGGAGGTCTTGATGAAGTCGGCGCCGGCCAGCATCGCCAGCCAGGAGACCCGGCGGACGTTGTCGTAGGTCTGGAGCTCGCCGGTCTCGAAGATCACCTTGAGGTGGGCGGAGCTGCCGTCGGGGCGCTCGCAGGCCTCCTTGACGGCCACGATCTCGTTGAAGACGTCGAGGTAGCGGCCGGAGAGGAAGGCGCCGCGGTCGATCACCATGTCGATCTCGTCGGCGCCCGCGGCCACCGCGTCGGCGGTGTCGGCGAGCTTGACCGGGAGGGCGGCGCGGCCGGCCGGGAAGGCGGTGGCCACCGAGGCGACCTGGATGTCGGTGCCCCGGAGGGCGGCCTTCGCGGTGGCGACCATGTCCGGATAGACGCAGATGGCGGCGACGCGGGGGGTGGTCGGGTCGGTCGGGTCGGGGGTCCTGCCCTTGGCGCACAGCGCGCGCACCTTGCCGACCGTGTCCGCGCCCTCCAGCGTGGTCAGGTCGATCATCGAGATCGCCAGGTCGATGGCGTACGCCTTCGCCGTGGTCTTGATCGAGCGGGTACCGAGAGCGGCGGCACGCGCCTCCAGGCCGACCTGGTCGACGCCGGGCAGGCCGTGCAGGAAACGGCGGAGCGAGGCCTCGGACGCCGCAACGTCCTGAAGGCCGCTGCCCGCAACGCCGAGGGCATTGGCTGCAACAGTGGACATAGTCACCAGACCAGCATATCTACGCGCGTAGTGGGCCGCCAGGGCGCTCGCCATTCGTGGCCGGACCGAGACCTCGGCGCGAGGGGCATGGGGCAGAATCGATGCCATGACCGATTCCGACGGCAAGCCCCGCCAGGGCCCCGCCGCCCCCGACGGGGACCCCGAGTACGCGGACCGCGTGTACCGCTCTGTCCCCGGTGTGATCTCCGGAGTGCTGCTGCTGGTCGTGGCGGCCTGGCTGATCGGCGACGCGGTGGTGAGCGGGACCGGGAAGACCCCGTACGTCTCGCTCGCGGCGGTGCCGGTGTTCGCGTTCCCGGTGATCGCGTACACGCTGCGCCCGACCGTGACGGCCGGCCGCGACCGGCTGGTGGTGCGCAACCCGTGGCGGACCGTCGTGGCGCCGTGGGCCTCGGTGGACGCGCTGCGCGCCGGCTACTCGGTCGAACTGCTCGCGGGCGGCAGGAAGTACCAGCTGTGGGCGGTGCCGGTGTCGATGCGCCAGCGCAAGCGGGCCGCCCGGGCGCAGAGCGGCAGCGTCGCCGAGCACGCCTCCCGGACCGGCCTCGGAATGGGCCTGGCCAAGCGGACCAACCCGGTCGTCCAGGGCTCGCCCGATCCCACCCGCGCCTGGTCCGACCAGGTCACCGCCGTCCTCCAGGAGATGGCCGAGCGCAACGCCGCCCGCCCCGCCGCCGCCGGCCCGGTCGAGGTCCGCTGGTGCTGGTGGGTCATCGCCCCCACCCTGGCCGGCCTGATCGCGCTGATCACCGTCATCGCGGTCTGACCCGCCGACCGCACGAAGGGGCCCGCCGGTCGTGACCGGCGGGCCCCTTCGGGTGCGTGCGGAGGTCAGGCGGTGATGCCGGCGGCCTCGGCGAGGTCGTGCTTGACGGTGGCGAGGAGGGCGGCGGCCCGCTCGCGGGTGGGCCCGAGGTCGGCGGCGGAGGCGACCGGGAGGACGACCTCCAGGTAGCACTTGAGCTTGGGCTCGGTGCCGGAGGGGCGGACCACGATGCGGGCGGAGCGGACGCCCTCGCCGGCCAGGTAGTAGCGCAGGCCGTCGGTGGGCGGCAGGTCGTCGGAGCCGGCCGACAGGTCGTCGGCGCGGGTGACCTGGAGCCCGGCCAGGACGGTCGGCGGCTGCTCGCGCAGGCGGCGCATGGCGTCGGCGATCAGCGTGAGGTCCTGGACCCGAACGGAGAGCTGGTCGGTGGCGTGCAGGCCGTGCTCCAGCGCCAGGTCGTCCAGCAGGTCGGACAGGGTGCGGCCGGACTTCTTGAGCGTGGCGGCGAGCTCGGCGACCAGCAGGGCGGCGGTGACGCCGTCCTTGTCCCGGACGCCCTGCGGGTCGACGCAGTAGCCGAGCGCCTCCTCGTAGCCGTAGCGCAGGCCCTCGGCGCGGGAGATCCACTTGAAGCCGGTCAGCGTCTCGGCGTACTCCAGCCCCGCCGCCTCGGCGATCCGGCCGAGCAGGGTGGCGGAGACGATGGTGGTGGCGAAGGTGCCCGCGGCCTTCTTCGCGACCAGGGCCGAGCCGAGCAGCGCGCCGACCTCGTCGCCGCGCAGCATCCGCCAGCCGGCCGCGCCGCTGCCGCCGCCGGCCGCGTTGCCGTTGGTGGGGACGGCCACCGCGCAGCGGTCGGCGTCCGGGTCGTTGGCGATCACGATGTCCGGGCCGACGGTGGCGGCGGTGCGGAAGGCGAGGTCCATCGCCCCCGGCTCCTCCGGGTTGGGGAAGGCCACGGTCGGGAAGTCCGGGTCGGGCTCGGCCTGCTCGGCGACCACGGTGGGCGCGGGGAAGCCGGCCCGGCGGAACGCGGCGACCAGGGTGTCGCGGCCGACGCCGTGCATCGGGGTGTAGACCACCTCCAGGTCGCGCGGGCCGTGCTCGTCGAGGATGGAGACGGCCCGGGTCAGGTAGGCTTCGACGACCTCCTCGCCGAGCACCTCCCAGCCCTCCTCGGCGCGCGGGACCTCGTCCAGCGAGCCGATCGCGTCGATCTCGGCGGCGATCCCGGCGTCGGCCGGCGGGACGATCTGCGAGCCGTCGCCCAGGTAGACCTTGTAGCCGTTGTCCTGCGGCGGGTTGTGGCTGGCCGTCACGGTGACGCCGGCGGCCGCGCCCAGGTGGCGGACGGCGAAGGCGAGCACCGGGGTCGGCAGCGGGCGCGGCAGCAGCGCGGCGCGCAGACCGGCGCCGACCACCACGGCGGCGGTGTCGCGGGCGAAGTCGTACGACTTGTGGCGGGCGTCGTAGCCGATGACGACCAGGTCGCCCAGGCCCTGCTGCTTGACGTACGCGACCAGGCCGGCGGCGGCCCGGATCACCACGGCGCGGTTCATCCGCATCGGGCCGGCGCCGAGTTCGCCGCGCAGGCCGGCGGTGCCGAACTGGAGGCGGTCGGAGAAGCGGTCGGCGACCTCCGCCCAGGCGAGCTTGCTGTCGGTCTCGGCCTCCGGGCCCTCGGCCCGGGCCAGCAGGGCGGCGAGCTCCTCGCGGGTCTGCGGGTCGGGGTCCTCGGCCAGCCAGGTCCGGGCCCGGGCGAGGAGGTCGGTGTTGGGTGCCTGCGTCATGACAGCTCCATCGGGAAGTGCGTCGGTGTGTCGGCCGGAGCTTCCGCGGGTGACCGGGAGGGCTCCGCTGTGACCGGAGGGTTCCGCCGGGAAGGGGGTCGCGCATGCGGACGGGGCCCACGGGAGGGCGTGATCAGCGGATCACGCCGCCCGTGGGCCCCGTCGGTCAGTCATTCTGCGCCGCGGACGTCAGATCCGCTCAAGGACCTTCGCCAGCAGCTCGCCCATGCGCTCGGCGGAGGCCTTGCCGGCCTCCAGCACCTCGGCGTGGTTGAGCGGCTCGCCGGTCATGCCGGCGGCCAGGTTGGTGACCAGCGAGATGCCGAGCACCTCGGCGCCGGCCTCGCGGGCGGCGATGGCCTCCAGGGTGGTGGACATGCCGACCAGCTCGCCGCCGATCACCCGGGCCATGTTGACCTCGGCCGGGGTCTCGTAGTGCGGGCCGCGGAACTGGACGTAGACGGCCTCGTCCAGGGTCGCGTCGACCTCGCGGCAGAGCGCGCGCAGGCGCTTGGAGTAGAGGTCGGTGAGGTCGACGAAGTTGGCGCCGACGATCGGGGAGTCCGCGGTCAGGTTGATGTGGTCGCTGATCAGGACCGGCTGCCCGGGGGTCCAGCCCTGGCGCAGGCCGCCGCAGCCGTTGGTCAGCACGATGATGCCGCAGCCGGCCGCGGCGGCGGTGCGCACGCCGTGGACGACGGTGGCCACGCCGTGGCCCTCGTAGTAGTGGTTGCGGCCGAGGAAGATCAGGGCGCGCTTGTCGCCGATCTTCACCGAGCGGATCTTGCCGGCGTGGCCGGCGACGGCGGGGGCGGGGAAGCCCGGGAGCTCGGTGACCGGGAACTCGGCCACGGTCTCGCCCAGGGCGTCGGCGGCCGGCACCCAGCCGGAGCCCATCACCAGGGCGACGTCGTGCCGCTCGGCACCGGTCAGCTCGCGCAGGCGCTCGGCGGCGGCCTGGGCGGCGGCATAGGGGTCGGCGGAGACGACCGACTGAGGAGAAGCGTTCACGGGTCCGAGGATAGACGGGTTTCGGCTACGCGCGTAGAAATTCCGTCGCGGCATGCCGGATCGTTACCCGGTTGACCCGAAAATACAGCTCGGTGCCGCTGTCCGGGTGACCCGGTTCGTCGGTTTCCACACACCCGGCCTTTCACGCCTCCGGGGTATGCGTGGACGGCCCGCGGCTCAGAGCCGTTTCGCGCTGCGCAGCCCCTTCGCGTACATGCCGTTGTCGTCGAGCCGCGCCGTGCCGCCCTTGTCGCCGAAGGTCGGGCCGTCGGCCTCCTCGCGGCTGGAGATGTACCGGGGGTGGCCGTCGGTGTCCAGGCCCAGGAAGATGCCGGTGTGGTCGAGCCGGGCACCGGTGCGGGCGTCGATCTCGAAGAACACCAGGTCGCCGGGTTGCAGCGGGTCGATCGAGGCCGGGCGCAGCGTGGTGTCCGAGCCGGCGGCGGTGGCCAGCGGGATCACCGGGACGCCCGGGCCCATCCGGGCCAGGCCGTTGGCGGTGCGCGGCAGCCCGGGGCCGGACGCGTCCTTGGAGAGCAGCGGGTAGCCGGAGCGGTAGCCGTACACCATCCGGACGAAACCCGAGCAGTCGAAAGCGCCGTAGCGGGTCTTGTCGGGCTGCCTGGTCACCTTGTCGGCGAACGTGTACGGAACGCCGAGGTAGTCGAAGAAGTCGGTCTGTTCCAGCCGCAGGTCGTTGCCGGCCGAACCGTTGGGGTTGAGCGGGCCGAAGGAGGCGTCGCCCTTGAAGCGCACGCCCTTGGCGTCCTTCTCGGCGGGCGACCCGGCCACGTACTGGGTGGCCGCCGCCAGGACGTCGTCGGCGGTGGAGCCGAGCGACTGCTGGAACCACGTGCGGAACCAGCCCTCCTGCTCCGCGCCCGGCTTCCAGGCCTGCGGCATCAGCCGGACCCAGCTGTCGGTCACCACGGTGGCGGTGGTGGTGCCCGGCTCGGCGAAGGTGCGGCTGGGGCCGGCCAGCACGGCGGTGCGGGCGTTGTCGGTCAGCGTGGCGACCACGCCGCCGCGGGCGTCGCGGACCACCGTGCGGTCCGGTCCGGCCAGCCGCTCGTAGCGGTACTGGGCGGTCGCGGCGGCCCGGGCGGTTCCGGCGTCCGTGGCGGGGCTCGGCGCGGCGGCCGCGGTGATCAGCGGCGCGCTGCTGCCGGCCGCGGGCTGCCGGTCGCGGTCCCGCAGCTGGACGGTGAGGTACCCGCTGGCGGCCAGCAGGGTCACGGCGAGGCCGCCGCTGAGCAGGGACTTGCGGGTCACTGGCATGGGGGTTCCCGTCGGGATCAGGTGCCGGGCAGGGCGCCGAGCAGGACGCCGGCGGTCAGGACGACGTAGTTGGCGAGCGTCACCGTGCTGGTGGCCATCAGGGTGGCCGCCCGGGGCTGGCGGACCAGCTGGTAGGCGATCAGGCCGGGGACGATGAAGCCGAGCGTCTGGTTGGCGTACAGGGTGGGCAGCTCGCGCTGCAGGACCAGCATCACGGTGGCCTGCAGCAGCACGCCGATCAGCACCACGGCGGCGAACAACCGCTTGCCGTACAGGATCACCAGCTTCTGGACGACCCGGATGGCGAGGTAGGTCAGCACCGTCACGCCGATCACGATGGCCACCCGCTGGAGGGACTCGACCAGGGTGAGGGCCAGCCAGCCGGGGGTGATCATGCCGCCCGGGGAGAGGTTGGTGGTCAGGTAGCAGACCAGCGAGAAGACCAGGCCGAGCGCGATGCCGATGGCGGCGATCTCGGGGGTGAGCTCGGTGGGGATCACGGCTGGTCTCCGTAGGGGGCGGTGGTGGTGCGGTGGTGGGGGTCGTACCAGGAGTCGGGGAGCGGCTCGGGGTAGTACACCGGCTCGGTGTACGGCGCCTGTCGGGCGTACGGGGGCGGTTCGGGGTGGTACGCGGGTTCGGCGTACTGCGTCGGCTCGGGGTACGGATCCGGGGCGGCGTACTGCGTCGGCTCGGGGTACGGATCCGGGGCGGCGTACCGGGCCGGCTCGGGGTACGGCTCCGGGGCGGCGTCGTACGCGGGCCCGGGGTAGTCCGGCTCCGGGTAGAGCGGTTCGGGCTCGTGGTAGGCGTACTCCGGGGCCTCCGGCGCGTCCGCGGCCTCGTCGGGTTCGAGCCGGGCCAGCTCCTCCAGGAACAGCTCGCCCTGGCCGTGGATGTTGCCGACGGCCACCAGCGAGGAGTCCGGCCCGAGCTCGGCCAGCAGTTCGGCGGTGAGCCGCTCCGGGTCGCGCTTGTCGCCGCCGAGGTCGACCACCCGGCCCGACCAGCCGGCCGGGATGCCGTCGCGGGCGCTCTTGGTGGGGTGGCCGATCAGGAAGACCGTGTCTGGGTCGAGGTCCGGGACGATCTGGCCCATCTGGCCGTTGCGTTCGACCCGGTCCGGGCGGCAGTTGATCACCACGTTGAGCGGGCGGTGGATCGCACCGAGGTCCTCCAGCTGGCGGACGTTCATCAGCGTGGACTCGGGGTCGTTGGCGGCGAAGACGTTGGCGAAGCGCAGCCGCTTGCCGTCCGCGGTGCGGTAGCGGTCGACCGACAGCACGCCCGGGTCCGGCGGGGCCGCCCACATGCCCTGCAGCGCGGTCTGCCGCTCCACACCGAGGAGTTCGGCGACGGCGAGGGCGATCGCCACGTTCTCCTTGAAGGTGAACCAGCTGAACCCGCGCAGCTCCTCGTCGGTGACCGTCTCCGGGTCCACCACGATCAGCCGGCAGTCCCGCTTGGCCGCCTCCTCGCGCAGGATGTGCGCGCGCTCCTGCTCGGCGGTGACGCACACGCCGCCGACCGGCATCGAGCGCGAAAGCGAGCGGGCGACGTCGTCCAGGGTCGGGCCCATCTCGGCCAGGTGGTCCTCGCGGACGTTGCACAGCACGCCGATGGTGGAGCGGATCAGCTTGGTCTGGTTGACCTCCTGGAGCGCCGGCATGACGGCCATGCACTCGATCACCAGGGCGTCCGGCCGGTAGGTGGCGGCGCGGCGGACGATGCCGATCTGCTCCACCACGTTGGCGATGCCGAACTTGCGGTAGACCGGCTCCTCGGTGGCGTCCGGGTGGATGAAACGGGCCGCGGTGCCGGTGGTCTTGGCGACCGTCACCAGCCCGCCGCCGCGCAGCGCGCCCGCGCACAGCCGGGTGATCGAGCTCTTGCCGCGGATGCCGTTGACCAGGACCCGGGTCGGGATCGCCTCCAGCGCGGTGAAGTGCCGGCGCTGCTCGACGATGCCGGCTACCAGCAGCACGGTGCAGCACACCAGCAGCACGAGGTAGAGGAAGAGCACGGGAGGTCCTTCGGGCGGGGCTCAGCGGGCGGTGGCGGGGGTGCGGCGGACGGCGCGCTCGGCGAGCTCGGCGCGCACCAGTTCCTGGCGGATCAGCTCCAGGCTGCGGGCGACGGCGCCGACCTCGTCGTGGTGGACGGGGTAGAGCACGGTGCGGCGGTCCCCGGCGGCCAGCGCCTCGGCGCTCGCGGCGAGCCGGCGCAGCGGCAGGCCGACGGCGATGTACAGCCAGCCCAGGCAGAGCGCGGCGGCGGCCAGGCCGAGCATGCCGGCCAGGATCGCGCGCCGGTCGGCCCGGTTCTGGTCGAGGTGCAGCCAGGCCACCGAGTGGGCGGTGACCACGGACCAGCCGAGCTTGGCGACGCTGCCGTTGCCGCCGAGCGGGGCGGCGGCGAGCAGGGCCGGGTCGCCGCCGTCGCGGAGCACGTCGGCGGCGGCGGACTTCCCGGCGTCGGCGAGGATCTTCCGGGCCCGGCCGTCCGGCAGGTCGCCGAAGGAGGTGTAGCCCTCGTTGGCGGCGAGCACCCGCTGCCGGTCGTCGACCAGCCAGACCCGGCCGAGGCCGGGGCGGACCAGCAGGCCGCTGAGGAAGTCGGTCTTGAACTCGCCGATCAGGACCGGCCCCTTGGGCTCCGGGGCGCCCTCCGCCTCGGCGTCGGCCGGGGCGGCGGTGAGGGCCGCGCGGGCGGCGATCCGGGGCTCCTTGCCAGAGCTGTTGAGCAGCAGCACGCCGCTCGCGCCGAGGGCCTCCGGGCCGGTGCGGTGCGGGGCCTCGCCGGCGTGGGCGAGCACCGCGCCGTCGGCGCCGAGGACGTAGAGCGAGCGGTAGCGGTCGTGCTCGGCGAGGGTGTCGCGCAGCAGGCTCTCGGCCTTGCCGACGGAGGCCTCGGTGAGCGAGGGGGCGATCGAACGCAGGTCCGCGTAGCCCTCGTTGAGCGCCTGGCGGATCCGGTCGGCGGCGGTGTCGGTGCGGTCGCGCTGGCCGGCCACGACCTGGGTGGGCACCCGTACGGTCGGGTCGTTGCCGCCGAGGAACAGCAGCGGGCCGGACCAGCCGAGCACCAGGACGGCGCAGAGCGCGAGCGGCAGTGCGGTGCCGGGGCGGCGCCCGCGGGCGGGGGCGTCGGCCGGCGGGCGGGCCGGGTCGAGGAGCTGGCGGCGCAACTCCTCCAGGGCGCGGGCGACCCGGCCCGCCTCGCCGCGCTTCGGGCCGCGCACCGGCTGCTCCAGCCGGTCGCCGCGGGTGAGCCGGCGGGATTCCAGGAACAGCCCCAGCAGCGGGCGCTGGAGGCTGCGGATCAGGTACCAGGCGAGCAGCAGGGCCAGGACGAGCAGGGCGCCGGCGGCGGCCAGGCCGAGCATGGGGTGGCGCAGGTTGCCGGGCTTGCCGTCGATGGTGCTGGTGGAGACCACGGTCAGGCCGAGCGGGGTGGCCGGGTCGTGCCCGCCGGGGGCGGCGACGGCGGCCCAGCCGGCGACCCGGCGCAGGCCCTTGTCGTCCGGGCTGCCGGCCAGGCTGCCGGAGGCCGTCTCGCCGGGGGCCGGGTGCTGCCGGGCGGCGCGCTCGCGGGCGGCGGTGACCACCTTGCGGTCGCCGTCGGCGGTGAGCGCGGCGCCGGTGGTGTCCAGGACGGCGCCGGTGGCGTCGAGGACCTGGATGGTCTGCTCCTTGCGGGTGGCGATGCCGGGCAGCCGCAGGTTGTCGGAGGCGACCAGCAGGGCGCGGCCGTCGGCCTTGGTGGCGACGAGCGCGAAGGTGAGCAGCCGGGTGCCGGCGGTCGAGGGCACCAGGACGGGGGCGGGCGCGGTGTCGGTGACCTTGGTGAGGTCCAGTCCGGCCAGCGGGACGGTCTCGCCGCGGGCGGCCAGCAGTCGGCCGGTGTCGGGGCGGACCACCACCGTGCCGCGCCACTTGTGGTACGCCTGGCCGAGTGCGGTCAGCACCGCGGCGGGCTCGGCGGGGGCGTTCTCGTAGCGGGCGGCGGCCCGGCCCAGGTCGGTGGCGCTCTCGTGCAGTCCGGCGCGCAGCGAGGCCGCGGTGTCCTCGGCGGCGTACTGGTGGGACTCGCGGACGGCCTGCGGGGTGTCGTCGACGCTCAGTCCGCCGACGGCCAGGGCGGTGATCGCGGCGACCGCGAGCAGCAGGACCAGCAGCAGCACGATGGGCGGGCGGATGCCTCCGAGCAGTGGCATGTCGGCACGGCGGCGGTAGCGGTGCTGCCGCGGCGGGTTCGGTGCCGTGCTCACGAGGGGCCTCGTTCTTCTCCGGGCTCGCCGTGCCGTGCTCCGGGAGGCGGCGGCCGGCCTTCCCGGTCAAGCGATGATCAAGAATGGTTCAAGCCGAACCAGCGTACGAATGGCTTTCGCGAAAAGTTGTCACGTACCGGTTGCGATCCGGTGCCGCTTGGGTGTCGGTTCGCCGGTCTCCGGCGCGGATCATGGCCGCGGTGGCGGGCACGGTAGGTTCGACCGCCATGGAGACTCGGGGTTCGCGACGCACACTGCTGCTGCCGGTGGCGGTGCTGTTGGTGCTGGCGGCGCTCGCGGGGGTGCTGACCCTGGCCGCGCGCGGCCGGGCCGATCGGCCGCGGGTGGTCCGGTCGGTGCCCTCCGGCCCGGCCCCGGTGGACCTCGCGGCCCGGGTGGACGAGTACACCGCCGACTTCGCGCCGGGCGGCCCGTACACCGCACCGGACGCGGCGCAGCGCCGGGCGGTGGCCGACGGCGTGCTCGGCGCGCTGGACGGGCAGCCCGACCAGGCGGGCCGGGAGCTGGCCCGGGTCGGCTACCGGCTCACCGAGTTCACCGAGGCCGCGACCGGCCGCCGGGTGGCCGAGATCGCCGACGGCACCACGGCCGGGAGCCGTGGCTGGGGCCGGGTCTACCTGGACCTCTCGGCCCGCGCGAACTGGTCCGTACAGGTGCCCCACCCGGTGTCGGACGCCCGGACCGAGGCGCTCGGCGTGGAGTTGTTCCGGGCCGCGCCGGGGGGCGTGCTGGTGCTCGCCGGGGCGCACCGCCGGGCCGGGGCGGACGGCTCCTCGGACGTCGCGCACCGCTCCGACACCGTGTTCGCCGCCGTGGTCGAGGCGCTCGGCGGACGCGGACTGCCCGGCATCCAGGTGCACGGCTTCGACGAGGGCAGCCTGCCCGGGCAGGACGCGGTGGTCTCCAGCGGCGCCGGGCAGGCCGGCCCGGCCGCCGAACTGACCGCCGCCGGGCTGGGCCGGGCCGGGTACGCGGTCTGCCGGGCCTGGCGGGAGAAGTGCGGGCAGCTGGAGGGCACCACGAACGTCGAGGGCCGGTTCGCGGCCGGCGTCGGGGTGCCGTGGCTGCACGTGGAGCTGGGCAACGGGCTGCGCACCGAGCCGGCCCGGCGGGCGGTGGTGGCCGGGGTGCTGGCGGAGACGGCGCGCAGCTGGGGTGCCCGGCCGTAGGGCGTGCCGGTCACGCCCTGGGGTCCGTCCCGGCGGCGGGCCCGGCGGTCAGCAGGGGCGGCGGCGCAGGTCCATCACGTAGTCGTGCGGGGCGCCGGCGCTCTCCGCGGCGTCGGCGATCAGGCCGAGGTAGCGGGCCGCGGGCAGGCCGCCCTCGTAGTCGTTGAGCACGTACGTCCAGACCGGGATGTCCCCGTCCAGGGTCTGCGCGCGCAGCTTGATCTTGCGGTAGATGCCGAGCTGGACGCCCTCCCAGCGGTCCAGGCCCTCCTCGTCCATCGGCGCGACGTCGTAGAGCGAGACGAAGACCTGGTCCTTCTCGTCCTCGACCACGGTGGCCAGCGAGCCCTCCCAGCCGAGCTGCTCGCCGCCGAAGGTGAGCCGCCAGCCGGCTAGCCACCCCGTGCCGCGCAGCGGGGAGTGCGGGGCTCGGCGGGTCATCTGCCGGGCATCGAGGTTGGTGGCATACGCGGCGTAAAGGGGCATGGGGGCCAGCGTAGCCCGGGCGGCGGGCGGGCCGCGGCCACTGGACGAACGTACGGAGCCCGGACCCCGGCGTGGCGGCGGTCCCGGCGTGCGGGACAATGGGGAACGTGACTCGGATCGTGATCATCGGTGGCGGACCCGGCGGCTACGAGGCGGCTCTGGTGGCCGCTCAGCTCGGCGCGGAGGTGACCGTCGTCGACCGCGACGGTCTGGGCGGATCGGCGGTGCTCACGGACTGCGTTCCGTCGAAGACCCTGATCGCGACCGCGGAGGTGATGACCACCTTCGACAGCTCGTACGAGGAGCTGGGCATCCTGGTCGCGGACGACACCCCGCCGGTCGAGCAGGCGGCCCGGGTCATCGGCGTGGACCTGGGCAAGGTCAACCGCCGTGTGAAGCGCCTGGCCATCGCGCAGTCCCACGACATCACCCAGTCCGTCACCCGGGCCGGCGTCACCGTGCTGCGCGGCCGCGGCCGGCTCGGCACCGGCGGGCAGGCCGTGGACGGCTCCCGCGAGGTGCTGGTGGACGCGCCCGACGGCACCGTGCAGTCGCTGCGCGCCGACGCCGTGCTGATCGCCACCGGCGCCCACCCGCGCGAGCTGCCGGACGCGCAGCCGGACGGCGAGCGGATCCTCACCTGGACCCAGGTGTACGACCTGGAGGAGCTGCCCCGCGAGCTGATCGTGGTCGGCTCCGGCGTGACCGGCGCCGAGTTCGCCGGCGCCTACCAGGCGCTCGGCTCCAAGGTGACCCTGGTGTCCAGCCGCGACCGGGTGCTGCCGGGCGAGGACCCGGACGCCGCCGAGGTGCTGGAGGACGTCTTCCGCCGCCGCGGCATGAACGTGATGGGCCGTTCGCGGGCCGAGAGCGTCAAGCGGATCGGCGACCGGGTCGAGGTCATGCTGGCCGACGGCAAGGTGATCGAGGGCACCCACTGCCTGATGGCGGTCGGCTCGATCCCCAACACCTCCGACATGGGCCTGGAGGAGGCCGGGGTCAAGCTCAACGACTGGGGCCAGATCCAGGTCGACCGGGTCTCCCGCACCTCCGCCCCCGGCGTCTACGCGGCGGGCGACTGCACCGGCGTCTTCATGCTCGCCTCGGTGGCGGCCATGCAGGGCCGGATCGCCATGTACCACGCGCTCGGCGACGCGGTGCAGCCGCTGAACCTCAAGACCGTGGCCTCCAACGTCTTCACCGACCCGGAGATCGCCACCGTCGGCTACACGGCGGCCGACGTGGAGTGCGGCAAGATGGACGCCGTCGTGGTCAAGCTCCCGCTGCGCGGCAACCCGCGGGCGAAGATGCAGGGCATCCGGGACGGCTTCGTGAAGCTGTTCTGCCGCCCGGGCACCGGCATCGTGGTGGGCGGCGTGGTCGTCGCCCCGCGGGCCAGCGAGCTGATCCACTCGATCTCGCTCGCGGTGGACGCCAATCTGACGGTCGAACAGGTGGCCAGCGCCTTCACCGTCTACCCGTCCGTCTCCGGTTCGACCGCCGAGGCCGCCCGGCAGCTGCACATCCGCAAGCGGGCCGACGGCGAATCCTGAGCGTCCGGTGCACAGTTGGGGGCGGCTGCCGATCGGCGGCCGCCTTCGCGCGGGCATGGCCGTCACCCGGACGGCGGGCGCAGTCCCGGGTCCGTCGACGGCGCGTATTGTACGGTCACGCGCCGCTCGTGCGTGAGCAATTCCCGCTACCAGCTGCAAACGCCTGAAAGCAGACGGTCACGCACGTTACCGTCGGTTCTGTGTTTGCTGCAGAACGTCGCCAGTTGATCCTCGAAATGGTGCGCGCCAACGGAGCCGTCTCGCTCCGGGAGTTGGCCCGCGTCGTCCAGACCTCCGAAGTGACCGTGCGCCGTGACGTGCGGGCGCTGGAGGCAGAAGGGCTCCTCGACCGCCGGCACGGCGGCGCGGTGCTCCCCGGCGGCTTCAGCCGCGAACCCGGTTACCCGCAGAAGACCCACCTGTCCGCGGCGGAGAAGAGCGCCATCGCGGACCTCGCCGCCGGCCTGGTGGAGGAGGGCGACGCCGTGGTGGTCGGCGCCGGCACCACCACCCAGGAGCTGGCCCGCCGATTGGCCCGGGTGCCCGGGCTGACGGTGGTCACCAACTCGCTGCTGGTCGCCCAGGCGCTGGCGCACGCCAACCGGGTCGAGGTGGTGATGACCGGCGGCACCCTGCGCGGCTCCAACTACGCGCTGGTGGGCAGCGGCGCGGAGCAGGCCCTCCAGGGGCTGAGGGTCTCCAAGGCCTTCATCTCCGGCAGCGGGCTGACGGCCGAGCGCGGGCTGTCGACGGCGAACATGCTGTCCGCGAGCGTGGACCGGGCCATGGTGCTGGCGGCCGCCGAGGTGATCGTCCTCGCCGACCACACCAAGCTCGGCGCGGCCGGCATGTTCCAGACCGTCACCACCGACACCATCACCCGGCTGGTCACCGACGAGCAGGCCACCGCGGACGACACCACCGCCCGCGAACTGGACGCGCTCGCCGACTGCGGGGTGCAGGTCGACCTGGCCCCGCTGGGCGCGGGCCCGAGCGGCGACGCCCCGGTGCACGGCACCGGCAGCGGCCCGGTGCACCAGACCCAGCCCGGCCCGATGGCCCGCCGCGGTGGCCCGCCCCCCGGCGGCGCCCCGCTGCCCGGCCAGCGCCGCCCCGGTGCGCACGGCGGACCGGCCGGCCCGGGCGGCATGCCGGCCCGGCTGGCCGAGCTGGGCCTGCCGCGCGGGCGCTGAGCCCGTACGGCGCCGCCCCGCGAGCCGCGCTCCCGGCAGACCTCGGAAACGGGACCGGTCCGCACACCCGCGCAGGGCGTACGGACCGGTCCGAGGGCAGGCGCCCGTCCTGGGACGGCGTCAGTCCTTGATCTCGCAGAGCGCGGCACCGCTGCTGACGCTCGCGCCCACCTCGGCCTTGAGGCCGGAGACGGTGCCCGCCTTGTGGGCGTTCAGCGGCTGCTCCATCTTCATCGCCTCCAGGACCACGATCAGCTCGCCCTCGGCGACGACCTGGCCCTCCTCCACGGCGACCTTGACGATGGTGCCCTGCATCGGCGAGGCCAGGGTGTCACCGCTGACGGCCGAGCCGGCCTTCTTGGCGCCCACCCGGCGCTTGGCCTTGGCGGCACCCGCCGCACCGGCCGCCGGGGCCGCCGCGACGCCCAGCGAGGACGGCAGCGAGACCTCGATCCGCTTGCCGCCGACCTCGACCACCACGGTCTCCCGGGTCTCGGCCTCCTCGCCGTCACCGGCCGCGCCGGCGAACGGCGGGATGGTGTTGTCGAACTCGGTCTCGATCCACCGGGTGAAGATCTTGAACGGCTCGTCGCTGCCGTGCACCTCGGGCGCGAACGCCGGGTCGGTGACGACCGCCTGGTGGAACGGGATGGCGGTGGCCATGCCCTCCACCTTGAACTCGGCCAGCGCGCGGCGGGCCCGCTCCAGGGCCTGCTTGCGGTCGCGGCCGGTGACGACCAGCTTGGCCAGCAGCGAGTCCCAGGCGGGGCCGATGACCGAGCCGGTCTCCACTCCGGAGTCCAGGCGCACGCCCGGGCCGGACGGCGGGGCGAACAGCGACACGGTGCCGGGCGCGGGCAGGAAGTTGCGGCCCGGGTCCTCGCCGTTGATGCGGAACTCGAAGGAGTGGCCGCGGACCTCCGGGTCGCCGTAGCCGAGCTCCTCGCCGTCGGCGATCCGGAACATCTCGCGGACCAGGTCGAGGCCGGTGACCTCCTCGGTGACCGGGTGCTCCACCTGCAGACGGGTGTTGACCTCCAGGAAGGAGATCGTGCCGTCCAGTGCGACCAGGAACTCGCAGGTCCCGGCGCCCTGGTAGCCGGCCTCCTTCAGGATGGCCTTGGACGCCCGGTACAGCTCGGCGTTCTGCTCCTCCGTCAGGAACGGCGCGGGCGCCTCCTCGACGAGCTTCTGGTGGCGGCGCTGCAGCGAGCAGTCACGGGTGGAGACGACCACCACGTTGCCGTGCTTGTCGGCCAGGCACTGGGTCTCCACGTGCCGCGGGTTGTCCAGGTAGCGCTCGACGAAGCACTCGCCGCGGCCGAAGGCGGCGACGGCCTCGCGCACCGCGGACTCGTAGAGCTCCGGGATCTCCTCCAGCGTGCGGGCGACCTTCAGGCCGCGGCCGCCACCGCCGAAGGCCGCCTTGATGGCGACCGGCAGGCCGTGCTCCCGGGCGAAGTCGACGACCTCGTCGGCGCCCGTGACCGGGTCCGGCGTGCCGGCCACCAGCGGGGCACCGGCCCGCTGGGCGACGTGCCGGGCGGTCACCTTGTCGCCGAGGTCGCGGATGGCCTGCGGCGGCGGGCCGATCCAGATCAGACCCGCGTCGAGGACGGCCTGGGCGAAGTCGGCGTTCTCCGACAGGAACCCGTAACCGGGGTGGACGGCGTCGGCGCCGGAGTCGGCGGCCGCCTTGAGGACCTTGGCGATGTCCAGGTAGCTGGTAGCGGGGGTGTCACCGCCCAGCGCGTAAGCCTCGTCGGCCGCGCGGACGTGCAGCGCATCCCGGTCCGGCTCGGCGTAGACGGCGACGCTGGCAATACCGGCGTCCGAGCAGGCCCGGGCGACGCGGACGGCGATTTCCCCGCGGTTGGCGATGAGCACCTTGCGCACTGTGGCTCCCTTCTTGAACCTCGTTGAGTTTATGGATTCCTGGGCGGTACCGGCGAGTAGCCCCAGGTTGTGAACTATCCCACACGCTCGGTGATGGGCTTCCCACCCCGGCGGACGGCCCCGCGGACGACTTCGCAGGTCGGCGCGGGGCGGCCGGTGCCGGAGGGGGCCACGGGGGGTGACCGGCGGGCGGCGTGGCGGCACGTGGCATGGGCCACAGTCCCGCGCGGACCGTTCAAGCGGCACCGGAACGGGCGGTGGGACGCCGCAGCGCCTCGGCCGTCACGTCGGCGGCCACCTCGACCATGTCCGGTCCGTACGCCTCCGGGTTGACCACCCGCAGGACGAGCGCGAAGGTGCCGTCCTGCCCGTACCTCCGGGCGAGTTCGCGGTGGTGCGCGACCAGGTGGCGGACCCCCGCCTGGTTGGCGATGCCGGTCTGGCCGGCGACCAGGAACACCGGGCGGCCGCCGTCCGGGGTGGCGAGCCGGGCGAGCAGGGCGTGCGCCTGGTCGCGGTCGGCGGTGTAGTCGCGCTCGCCCACCACGATCACGTTGCTGCCGGGGCCCGGTCCGGAGGTGACGAGCACCCCCGGCAGGCCCCAGGCCAGGTGCGCGGCCATCCGCTCGTTGCTGACCGGACCGCCCAGGCACAGCTCGGTCTTGGTGCCCAGGCCGCGGTGCGCGGCGTCGTGGGCGACCAGTTCGGGGCGCGCCCCGCACTCCTCGACCAGCCCGGCCAGCCACATCAGCGCGTAGGCGTCGCGCCGGGTGACGGTGTTGGCGTGCGAGCCCGTCCCGATGCTGCGCGGCACCACGATCAGGCACTCGCTGCCGTTCGGCAGGCCGAGGAACGCCCGCACCCGCTCGACCTTGCGGCGTCGGCGCAGCACCTGGGCCAGCCAGCCGAGACCGGCGCTGATCGCGCTGGCCACCAGGCCGAGCACCACGTTGAGCACGCTGTCGGTCACCTGCCGCACCCCCTCCCGTTCGGGACCGCGGCCAGCTTATGGGGGGCGGAATCCCGCTGTCGTCGGCCGGTTGACCCAGGCATGCTGCCCGGATTTTGTCGGATCCGGACCGTCCGGTCAGCCGTCGTTGCGGGCCCAGAGGTCCGTGATGCGCACGTCCAGGTCGGCGAGCAGACGGCGCAGCAGCGGCAGGGAGAGGCCGATGACGTTGCCCGGGTCGCCGTCGATGCCGTCGACGAACGGCGCGGAGCGGCCGTCCAGGGTGAACGCCCCGGCCACGTGCAGCGGCTCGCCCGAGGCGACGTAGGCGGCGATCTCGTCGTCGTCCGGGGTGCCGAAGCGGACGGTGGTGGAGGCGGTGGCCGAGGACTGCCGGCCGGTCGTGGTGTCGATCACGCAGTGGCCGGTGCGCAGCACGCCGGCCCGTCCGCGCATGGACTGCCAGCGCGCCAGGGCCTCGGCGGCGTCGGCGGGCTTGCCGAGGGCCAGGCCGTCCAGTTCCAGGACGGAGTCGCAGCCGATCACCAGCTCGCCGTCGGAGAGTTCGGCGGTGACGGCCTTCGCCTTGGCCTCGGCCAGGACGAGCGCGAGCTCGGCGGGGGTGGCGGCGGTGATCGCGTCCTCGTCGACGCCGCTGACCACCACGCGCGGGTCGAGGCCCGCCTGGCGCAGCAGCCCGAGGCGGGCGGGGGAGGCGGAGGCGAGGACGAGGGTGCGCTGGTCGGTCATGCCCACCAGCGTAGGGGGTGCCCGTGTCCGCCGTTCGGGTGAACAGCCCGGCGGGACGGCCCGGCCGGAGGGCCGGGCCGGAGGGCTCAGCTGAACGGCTGGGAGAGCATCATCAGCACGGCGCCGACCAGGACCAGGACGGCGAGCACCTTGCCGGCCCGCTGCATCCGCACCTGCATCCGACGGGCCTCGGGCGAGGGCTCGTCGCGGGGATCTGACCAGAGCACCCGTCCAGAGTGCGCCGCGCGGGAGTGCGGGCGCCTGAGTATCCGTACTCAGGTTCCGGGCAAAGCGGGCGCCCGACAGCGCGCGGAGCGGGGGGGGGGGCCCCCCCCCCCCCCCCCCCCCCCGGCGGGCCCCCCCCGCCCCCCCCCCCGCCCCCCCCGCGGTGACCCCCCGGCGGGCCGCGGG
>NZ_JBEXWT010000064.1:0-52437 GCF_040629945.1 Kitasatospora sp. NPDC005856
CTGCTGCCGACCACGCTGCTGGCCGACGAGCGGGCGGTGGGCGCGGATGTGGGGGTGGACGCGGTCGCGTCGGACCCGACCGTTCGACGGTCGGCGCGGGCCGCAGGCGAGAGGTTCCGGTGCCCCGGACGGGATCAGTGCTGGTGGTAGGCGTGCACCACGGCATGGCCGCGCCCCCGGCCGATCATCCACTTGTTGACCGGGACGGTCAGCGCGAACGCCAGGGCCAGCGAACCCGCCAGCGCCACCCAGAACAACAGGTCGCCGAGTCCCGCGTCCATCGCCCCCGGGACGGTGACCATCACGGTGTTGTCGATCAGCTCCATGACCAGGATCGACACGGTGTCGGCGGCCAGCGCGACCTTGACCGCGGCGCCGACGTCGAGGCCGGCCTTCAGCACGCCGCGCATGGTCAGCGCGTAGCCGAAGACGAAGGCCAGCAGGATCGAGAGCACCACGGTCGCGCCGTTGTGCAGGCCGAAGGCGGTGCCGAGCACCATGCCCAGGATCTCTCCGATGGCGCACCCGGTGAGGCAGTGCAGGGTCGCCTGCGCGGCCGTCCGCCAGTCGGCTCCGCCACCGCCGTGGCCCTGGTGGTGGCCGCCGTGCGCCCGGTGGTCGTGGTGGCCGCCGTGGTCGCGCCCGTGGTGCCCATCGTGTCCGTGCTGCTCGTCGTGCCCGTGGTGCTCGTGAGCGGCCTGCTGCCGGTCGGCGTGCTCATGGTGCTCGTGCTGCGCGGGGTGTGCCATGTCGTCCTCCACGTACCCCGGCGCCCTGTTCGGCGCCGCTTCCCTCGCTCCGTCGCTGTCGAACATATACCCCCATGGGGTATCTGCCAATCCCTTTCCAGCGCCCTCTTCCCCCGCACGCCCGTCCGTGATCCGATGAACGGCATGGCAGCGGACGAACGACGCGCGGGTTACGACGGAACGGGCGAGGGCGCGATCAGCCCGGACGGCTGCGCCGTGGAGGTGTGGAGCCGGCTCCCCGTGGGCGACGCCCCGGACGTGATCGAGGCCGCGGTGCCGCCCGGCGCGCGCATCCTCGAACTCGGCTGCGGCGTCGGCCGGATGACGCACCCGCTGACCGACCGCGGCTTCACCGTGACGGCCGTGGACGAGTCCCCCGACATGCTGGCCCGGGTCCGCGCGGACGTCCGCACGGTGCGCAGCCCGATCGAGGAGCTGGACCTCGGCGAGCGCTTCGACGTCGTCATGCTCGCCTCCTTCCTGGTGCACGCCGGTGATGTGACGGTCCGCCGGAGCCTGCTGGAGACCTGCCGCCGGCACGTCACCGAGGACGGCTGCGTGCTGGTGCAGCGCGAGGGCGAGGACTGGCACCGGAACGTGCCGCGGGAGAGCGTGATCGGCCCGGACGCGCGGGCCCGGCTGGTCTCGGCCACGCCGGTCGGTGACGGCGTCGACTCCGTACGCTTCGAGTACGTGTTCCCGGACGGCACCTGGACGCAGACCTTCCTGTCCCGCCCGCTCAGCACGGAGGCGTTCGAGCAGGCGCTCGCGGAGGCCGACCTGGTGGTCGAGCGTTACCTGACCGCGGACCGCACCTGGGCCCGGGCGCGGCCGGTGCCCTAGGCTCCGTCCCGGGCCGGTGCCCGGCCGGCGGAGCCGGTTCCCGACCCGCGGGGGACCGGCGGTGGGCCTGTGCGCAAAGCCGGAACAAAGGGTGAACAAAGAACCGTCACCTTCACCCCGTACCATCAGCCGCGCGCCGGGCTCGCGCGCGGCCCGCGGGCCGGACGGGTCACGGCGGCCCCGCCCGCCCTTCCGACCCGCAAGGACCCGCCCATGCCGCCCATACCCCACGCCCGACGCATATCCCCGGCGGGTGCCCGGTGATCGAATGGTTCCATGGGGCCGTCCTCGGCCTGATCCAGGGGCTCACCGAGTTCCTGCCGATCTCCTCCAGCGCCCACCTGCGGGTCTTCTCCGCCCTGCTGGGCTGGGACGACCCGGGTGCGGCCTTCACCGCCGTCACCCAGCTCGGCACCGAGACGGCGGTGCTGATCTACTTCCGCCGGGACATCGCCTCGATCATCAAGACCTGGGCCCTGTCCCTGTTCCGGCCGGCGCTGCGATCGGACCCGGACGCGCGGATGGGCTGGTTCGTGATCATCGGCACCCTGCCGATCGGCATCCTGGGCAAGCTGTTCCAGGACACCATCGAGACCCACCTGCGCGACCTGCGGATCATCGGCACCACACTGATCGTCTTCGGCCTGATCCTCGCCTTCGCCGACCGCACCCGGGCCGTCCGCCACGCCCGGCCGATCACCGACCTCACGCTGCCGCACGCGGGCATCTACGGCCTCGCCCAGGCGCTGGCGCTGATCCCGGGCGTGTCCCGCTCCGGCGGCACCATCAGCGCGGGCCTGCTGCTCGGCTACAGCCGGGAGGCGGCGGCCCGCTACTCGTTCCTGCTGGCCATCCCCGCGGTGCTCGCCTCGGGTGCGCTGGAGCTGTTCAAGATCGGCGAGGGTCCGGCACCGGCCTGGGGGCCGACCATCCTGGCCACCCTGATCGCCTTCGTGGTCGGCTACGCGGCGATCGCCTGGTTCCTGAAGTACATCTCGAGCCACAGCTTCATGCCCTTCGTGGTCTACCGGGTCCTGCTCGGCGTCCTGATCATCGGACTGGTCATCGGCGGTGTCCTGACTCCGGACGCGGGCGCGGTGAAGTAGCACCGGACGGATGCGGAACCGGGCCGAACCGGACCCGGGTCGAGCGGACCGGGTCGGACCGGGTCGGACCGGAAACCGGTCGAACGAGAACCCGGTTTCAGAAACGCGGACCGGCGAAAACGAGTGGGCCGGGACACCTGTGCGGTGTCCCGGCCCACTGAACGTCGAGGACCCGGGCCTGTCGACGGCAGACCCCCAGGGCCTGTCCGGCGGACAAGCCCTAACGCCCGAACTCCCGGGCGGCGGTCAGTCTGCCGCGTACGGCGGCGTGGACCTCGGCCTCCTCGGCCGGGTCGGCGGCGAGCCTGCGCAGCCGCTCCAGCACACGCGCGTCGCCCGTGGTGGCGACGTGGTGCGCGGCGAGCTCGCGCGTGGACTCCTCGCAGTCCCAGAGGCACTCCACGGCGGGCCCCTCGGGGAAGTGCACGTCGGTCGCGGCCAGCGCCTGGGCGGCGCGTCCGCGCAGTTCGGAGGAGGCGGCCTCCCCGTAGATGTGGCGCAGGACCGGTACGGCGTCGGCGGCGGCCAGCCGCCCCGCACCGTCCACCAGCGACCCGAGGCCGGTACCGCCGACCCCGCGCACGGAGACCCAGCGGCGCAGCCCGGCCACCACCAGCGGCGCGTCGGCCGGCTCCCCGGCGTCGGCGAGCAGCTGGACGGCGGCCTCGCCGAGCGCGCTGTCGGCGCCACCGGTGGCCGGGTCGGCCCAGCGGCGGGCGTGCGCCAGCACCTCGGGGCCGCGCATCCGGCCGAGCAGTTCCAGGGCGGCCCGGACGATCCGGTCGTCCACGTCCGCGGCGGCGGCCTCGATCAGCTCGACGGCGGCCGGGTCGCGCTGCTCGACCAGGTGGCGCAGGGCGGCCCGGCGGGCGCCGGGCAGGCCGTCGCGGGCCGCTTCCAGCAGCAGCGGGCGGTCCTCGGGCCGGACCACGGCGGTCAGGCAGCGGGCGGCCGCGGCGGCACGGCGGTCCACCGCGTCGGGGCCGGAGGGCGCGTCGGTGCCGCGTGCGGGCTCCGGGCGGTCGTCGGGCCGGCCGAGGAAGGCCCCGGCCCCGAGGCCGCCGAGCTCGCCCTGGTCGGCCCAGGCCAGTACGTCGGCGGTGGACCAGCCGGGGGTGACGCCGCTGCGGTTGATCTGGCGTTGCCACAGGTCGAAGGGTGACTGTTCACTGGCCGCGGCCACTCTGGGGTGGTAGGCCGCCCACAGCCGCCAGGGCCGGGGCTCGTACGCGTTGCGGATGAACTCCCGCAGCTCGGCGTCGCCCTCGGGGCCCGGCGCGAAGCGGTCCAGCACGGCGGTGCCGAGAAGCAGCAGGCCGCGGTCGTCGTCGCGCAGGGCGAGCTCGTCGAGGGCCCAGGCCCAGTTGGCACCGGTGGCGGCGTACTCGCGCAGCATCAGCAGCGCGTCGCGCCGGCCGTACGCGGCGAGGTGGCCCAGGACGGAAAGGGCGAGGCCGGTGCGGCTCTCGTCGTCGGTGACCAGGTCCTCGGCGGAGTGGAGGTGGTCCTCGATGCCCTCCAGGGGGGCTTCCAGGTCCATGTAGATGCGGGCGTAGTAGAGGGACCGGCTCTCGACCTGCCAGTCGGCTCGCGGGTCCCTGGTGACGCACTCCTCCAGCGCGGCGATGGCCTCGGCACGGTCGGCGGCCAGCGCGTGGAGCTGCCCGTCACCACGGCCTCGCTGAAGGAGGCCTAGGAGGCTGGCACTGGGTGCTATCACTGGCTCGAACATGAGGTCAGCATCCGTTGCGGCGGTCGTAGTGGCAACGGGATTTCCGTCGCCGGGGGTCTCTGGTCGGTACTGCGGTGGGCGCCCGGGCGCCGGAATCACCGAAGGTTACCGCCTCGGGCCCCCGTCCGCACACAGGGCGACGAAGGCTCCGGCCACAGTGGCATATGCCAGCGGAATCTTGCCTGCATTCTGTCCAAATCGCCCACAAGGGTGACGACGCTGTGCGACAGTCTTCTCACTGTCCGAACGGCCCGCTCCCCGCGGGCCGTACCGAGCGATGGGTCTGCCATGAACATGCCCTTAGGCGCCACCCGCCCGCCGGGCGCCGCCGCGGTGGGCGGCACCCCGACGGGCGGGAGCGGCACGGTGACCGGCGCCACGGCCGACGTGCCCGGCACCGCGGGCGGGGACGGCAGCGACGGCACGGGCGACGCCGACCGCGGAACGGACGGCAGAGTGGACGGCACGGCGCAGGAGCCGTCCGGCCGCTACCTCGGCAGCGGCCGCGACCACGGCGGAATCGGCGGCGGCCTGATCGGCTCCGCCGCATGGGACCTGCTCACCGACGGGATCCACTGGAGCCCGGAGACCTACCTCCTCCTCCGCTGCGACCCGGAACACGGTCCGCTCAGCCTCGACCGGCTGCCCGACCGCCTCCCCGAAACCGACCGGCCGCTGCTGCGGCGGATGATGACCGACGCCCTGGTGCACGGCCGCCACGCCGCCGGCACCCTGCGGGTCCGCCGTCCCGACGGACGGCACGACGGTGTCGAGTGCGCGAGCGAACCCGTCCTCGGCACGGACGGCACCGTCGTCGCACTGCACATGCTGCTCCGCCCGGCCCCGCCGCTCTGAACCGACGACCCCGCGGCCCGGTCCGGCGCGCACCACTCTGAACCCACGGCCCGGCGGCCCGGCCCGGCGCCCACCAACCTGAACCCACGGCCTGACGCCCGCACCCCCTCAGGGGCGGCCCCGGCGCCCGTCAGGTCAGCCGCCGCCGGTTCTTGGCGTCCGCCGCCCGCAGCTCCCGGCCCAGCTCCTCCCGCAGTTCGTCCACCGCCGGCAACCCCCGGTACTGCGCGGTCAGCCGGTACATCTCCCGCAGTCGGTCCCAGGTCCGGTGCGAGGAGTTCTGGCCGATCAGGTTCAGCACCGCCTTGGCCTGGAACTGCGCCGCGTCCGGCTCGCCGGTGATCAGGTGCACCGAGGCGAGGGTGATCCGGTCGAACAGCGCCGAACGCAGCTGCCCGGTGCCCTCCCGCAGGCTGATCACCCGCTCCGCGTGCCTGCGGGCCTCGGCGGCGGCCGCCCGGTCGTGCTCGGACAGCGTGCGCAGCACCAGGGCCTGCATACCGCGCAGTTCGGCTTCGTCGAACACCTGCATCCACGAGGGCGGCGGCTCCGGCGCCTCCTCGCCGAACAGGTCCTCGGCCTCCCCGAGCAGCCGGTAGGTCTCCTGGGAGTGCCCGAGCGAGGCGTGCGCCCACGCCTCGACGGTGTTGAGCATGGCGCGCGTTCTGGGCATCGGCCGCCCGCCGGCGGCCTTGGCCGCCGCCATCAGGTCGAGCGCGTCGTCGGCCCGGCCCAGGTGCACCATCTGCCGCGCGGCCCGGGAGATCGCCTCACCCGCCCGCGGCCGGTCGCCGGCCTCCTTGGCCGCCTCCGCCGCCATCATGAAGTACTTCTGGGCGGTGGGCTCCAGGCCCACGTCGTGCGACATCCAGCCCGCCAGCACCGCCAGATTGGCCGCGACCAGCCACAGCCGCTGCTCCACCGCGGACGCGTGCCGGTGCGTCAACAGCCCACCGACCTCGTTCAGTTGACCGACCACCGCCTTGCGCTGCAGGCCTCCGCCGCGGGCGGCGTCCCAGGCCCGGAACACCTTCACCGAGTGTTCCAGCGACTCCACCTCGTCGAGCCCGACCGGGCCCGCGTCGTACACGTCCACCACCGGGTGCACGCCGCTCCCGGTGACCACCTGTCGCGGCCCGGGGACGGAGGCCGCGTACGCGACCGCGTCCCCTCCCAGCCAGCCCTTCAGCGAGTCGGCGATGACCGCCCCTGCCGTGAGCGCGGCTCCGGCGCCCACCAATCCACGTCGGTTCAGCATGAGGTCCATTCCCGTGAACTCGGTGAGGACCGCGGCTGTTCGATCCGGCGACCACGGCACTGCTCCGGACGTGTCCGCTCCGGACCTGGTGGGCCGGTGTCGTTCCAGACCGAGGTCCTCAGTGGTGACGACACGTCCGAGCCGCTCCGTGAACACGGCCGCCAGCACCCTCGGCACCGGATCGCGCGGGATCTCCCCCTGCTCGATCCAACGCCGTACCCTCGACGTGTCGGTGGACAGCTGCAGCTGACCCATCGCGGCACCCCGACGGTTGACCAGCCGCGCCAGCTCGCCCTTCGACCATCCGGTCAGGACGAACAGATCGGCCAGTCGGGTGTTGGGTTCCCTGCTCAACGAAGCCCCCAGGTTCCTCGGCTGATCCGAGGCTAGAGGCTCTGGCAAGTGCCGGGCGAGCATTCGCCACCGTTCGCCAGGGCCCGCCAGACTACTAAGCCAGTGCCCGACGGGTGTGTTGTAGAGGTGCGCCACCTCGCCCCCCGGGTCGGGCGGCGTCCCACCAGCGTCGGGGCTGTCCCCCGACGGTGGCACGGGGCGCTCCCCGCCCTCACCCGAGGGGGTGGCGCGGCCGGGTGGCGCGGGAGCGCCGGGCACGGCCACGGCAGTCCGGCCGACCGCATTCCCCAGGGTGCGGACGGCCGGAGCACCGCCGAACAGGGGTCCCTGACCCCGCGTCCGTGCCCGGCGCCCGTGCACCACCCACCGCACCGCACGACGCACCGCACCACCCGCAGGGCCGCCGTCACGCCAGGAAGCACACGGCACCGGCCCTCCCCCGCCCCCGCGGGGCAGCACCCGCCGACGGACCGGAAGGGACCACCCTCAGCCCATGTACTCCTCAGCGACGACCCCCACACCCACCGCGACCCGCCCCGCGCTGCGCCCCCCCGCCGCAGCCGCCGGCCGCACCGGCCCCAGGGCGGTGCCACCGGCGAGCCGTCCTGCGGCCCCGCGCGGCGCCGAGGGCAGGGTCACGGACCCCCGGGTCGTCCCGACCGGCCGCACGGCGCCGGGCCCCGCCGGCCGTACCGCGCTGGGGCTGCGCGCCCCCGAGACCGCCCTGCCGGCCGGTGGCCGGATGCCGCTGGCCCGGCAGGCCGACGGCCAGGTGCTGCGGGCCCGGCGGCTCGGCCCGCCCGGCGGCGGCCCCGAGCGGATCGACCCCTCCGCGCTCCAGACCCCGGCGGTCCGCGCGGCGCTCGCCGGCATCTCGCGGATATGTCCCGCGTTCACCCCGCGCCAGGTCCTGCGTGAGGGCAGCCGCCACATCCTGGTGGCGGGCACCATCGGGCGGGCTCCGGTGGTCGCCAAGTGCCTGGCGCCGCAGGCGGTGCGGAGTGCGTACTTCGAGCAGTTGGTGGCCGACTTCCACCACGAGGTGGCGGTCTACCGGGCGTTCGTCCGGCACCGCCCGCCGGTGCGGCTGCCCCGGCTGGTGGCGGCCGACCACGACCGGTGCGTGCTGGTCATGGAGCGCGTGCCCGGGCGCCCGGCCGCCCGCGAGCGCCACCCGGTCAACGCGCCCACCCCGGGCGAGGTGCGGGCGCTGCTCACCGCGGTCCGCACGCTGAACCTGTGGCGGCCGCCGACCGACGTCTTCCAGCCGCGCCTGGACTACCAGTTGGAGATCGCCCGCTACCACTCGGTGGGCCAGCTCACCGACCGGGACGCCGGCGACCTGCGCGGCCTGCTGCACGGCCTCGGCCACACCCCGCTCCAGCTCTGCCACGGCGACGCCCTGCTCAGCAACATGCTGCTGGCGCCGTCCGGCCCGGTGCTGGTCGACTGGGAGCAGGCCGGCTGGTACCTGCCCGGCTACGACCTGGCGGTGCTCTGGAGCGTCCTGTCCGGGGACACCGCGGCACGCCGCCAGATCAGCCAACTCGCCCAGAGCGGCGGCACGATGGCCCGGGACGCCTTCCTGGTGAACCTGGTGCTGGTGCTCATGCGGGAGATCCGGCTGTACGACGTGCCGGGCGCCGGCGAGGAGCAGCGGATCATGATCCGCCGGCTCTACGACGACGCGGCGCTCGCCCGCCGCGCCGTCCGCGCCGCGGTCGGGACCCGCTGAGCGACGGGAGTTCGGCGCCGCGGCCCGGCCCGTCCGGTCGATCGGTTCGGGCCGGTTCGGTTCGGGCCGGTTCGGGCCGCGGCGTCGGGGTCGCTCGTCGCCGGGGAACGTCGGGGTCGCTCACCGACGGGCGGCGCCACCGGAGCGCCGCCCGGAAGGACGGGGCCTACGTCCGGGAGCCCCGTTCCAGGGCGGCCTGGCCGACGGCCTCCAGGACGGTCTCGTCAGCGGCCAGGTGCACCCGGCTGCTGAGCACGTCCCGCAGGTAGCGCTCCAGCGGGTGACGCCGACTCAGTCCGGGATTGCCGGTGAGGGTGACGGCCTGCTGGACCACCGCCGTCGCGGCCCGGGTGGCCAGCAGGTGGGACGGCCCGGTCCGGGCGACCGCCTCCGGCTCGCCCCGGTCCACCCGGGAGGCCAGGCCCTCGACCAGTTCCTCGGCGCCGATCAGCTGGGCCTCGATCTCGCCGAGGGCGGTCCGGTAGCGGGGCAGGGTGCCGAGCGGCTCGGTCAGATTGGCCGGAGTGCGCTGGTTGAGGAAGCGGATCAGCCAGGCCTCGGCGGCCCGGGCGACGCCGATCGCCACCGCGGACAGCGCCAGGTCGTGCCAGGCCAGCGAGAGTTCGGCCTCCGCGTCGGCATCCTGACGGGCCGTCCGGCGGCCGCCGGTCAGACCGAGCGCGAGGTCGGCCGGCACCCGGACCCCGTCCAGCACGACGTCGTGGCTGGCACTGGCCCGCAGGCCGAGCTGGTCCCAGGTCGGATCGATCTCCAGGCCCTCGCTCTCGCCGCGGACCAGGAAGGTACCGACCCTCGGCTCCTCCTCGTCGGTCCGCGCGGTGACCGCCATCCAGGCGAGCGCCTCGGCACCGGTGCAGTACGTCTTCCGGCCCGTCAACAGCCAGCCGTCGCCGTCCCGTCGGGCGACCGTGTCGGGCAGCCCGCCCGCGACGGCACCGGGCTCCGCCCGCAGGGTGTTGACCAGCGCCGGGCCGCGCCGGGACTCGGTGAGCAGCCGCCGGTATCCGGCCGCCGGCCAGTCGGCGCGGCGGGCCTGTTCGGCGTGCTGGAGCAGGGTGAAGGCGGTGACCACGGCCACCGAGGCGTCTCCGCGGCCCAGTTGGGACAGCACCCGGACGGTGTCGGCGAGCGTTCCGCCCGGACCGCCGTACCGCGCGGAGACGGTGAGGGTGAGCAGCCCGGCCTCGTGGACGGCCTCGATCCCCTGATAGGGGAAGGTCGCGTCGCGGTCGTGCTCCTCGGCGCGGGCGGCCAGCAGGTCGACCACCCGGGGCAGCCCGGCGAGGGCGGCCTCGATGCCGGTGCGGTCGGGCTCGGGGCCCGCGGAACCGGTGCGCACCGGGCCGGCGGGACCGGCGGAGGCGGCGGAGGCGGCCGAAGGAGCGGAACCGGTGGAGCCGGCAGGCGTGGAACCGGTGGATTCGAGATGGCCGGAATCGGACCGGTCGGAATCCGCCGTCGGCGGGGCGGGGCGGGAGCGGCGCCCGGCGGAAGCGCCCTCGGACGTACGATCGACGCTCGAACGGTTGGCGGCGCGGGTCGTCATGATGCGGTGCCTCCGGGCGGCAGCGTGGGCTCGGCGAATGCGGGCGGCACGCCGCACGGGCGCGCGGTACCGATTGGCGGCCCCGAAGGTCGGCTCAAGGCCCGCCCCCTGGTGTCGGCGCCGACCGGACACCCGGTCGACCGCCCTCCGCCGGGGGACGAAGCCCCCTCAGCGGCCCGGACACGCCGCGCTGGCGGTGCGCCGCAGGTCCAGATGCCTGCGACGGGTCAGCAGCGGAAGAGGGCACGGCATGTTCGCGACTGTACGAACCGTTGATCGATAACGTCAAGCAGCGTCGCTCCCCCGGGCGGAGCCGGTCGCCCCCGCCGGGATCAACCCTGCTGGAACATGTCCGCGGGCAGCGGCTTCAGCAGCTGATACAGGTCGTCCGAAATCGGTCGGTCCCAGGACGCGATGGTGACCAGGACGCCGTCGCTGCGGCCGAACTGGGCGCAGAACACGCGTTCCTCGCTGACCTTGACCTTCTTCACGATCAGCAGGTCGTCCCCGAGCATCACCGGGAAGTCCTCGGCCGAGACGAACTCGACCGGCTCGTCGTTCTCCAGCGCCGCGAGCAGCTGCCGCACCTCGAAGGGCACGTCGTCACCGGTCTCCCGGGCGGGCGAACCCTCGGGGAGGTTGCCGATGAACATCGCCGGGCCTCTGCCGCCGAACAGGTCGTAGCGCAGGAAAATCCCCTGGCAGGAGCCGTCCGGGCCGGTCATCATGGCCGCACCGAAGTCGCCGGGCCAGTCGCCCGGGTCCATCGCGAGCACGTCGAAGTCCGGGCCGGCGGGCTGTCCGGAGCGACGGCGGAGAAAAGACATGGGAACATCGTACGTGTCCGGCAGACCGCGCTCGCGAGGTGGGTCGGGCGCCGCCGGGGGACGAGCGGGAGATCGACGCTCAGAGACCAATGTTGACTCTGAGCAACCGTCCGGGCTACGTTCGGTTCAGCACGACAGCCGTTCTGGGTTTCACCCTTCGGGGGGACGGCATGTCGCAACGCGGCCCTACACGCGTTTCCCTCACTGTGCACTTGTCGTGCCGAACTGCCGAGCACCCAGCTTCGTCATCTTCGTCATCGCAGACAGCACAAACACACAAGCCAACAGTTCCATGCATCACAAGCCAGATCCGCGGGGCCCCGGCCCGTCGCTCCCGTGGATCTGCTCGGGACGCCGCCGCGTGGGGGCGTGCGGGTCCCGAGCATCGGTGCCGTCATCCGAGTCGCTCTCGGCTTCGGCGCCAGCCTCCCGGCGACTGCCGGCCCCTCGTGGGGCCGGGACCGGCCGACGCACCCCGGTGCGCAGGGGATGACTGGGAGGATGGCCTGGCAGTACTGCCGGGCCGCACAGCAGGCGCCGTGTCTGGCCGCGTGGGGGCGGTGGGCACGGCGTCTGCCCGTGCTCATACTCTGAGCTGCGTTTGTCTAACAGTCAACAGAAATTCTGACGGGGCACGCTCAATAGATCATCACTTGTGATGTTCGGACCCGAAAGATCGCCTGCGGAGCGGACCCCGCCGACCGGGGGCCCGCTCCCGTGGTGAATCGCCCGGCGCGCCGCCTCAGGTGAGGTCGAACTCGCCGTCCCGGGCGCCGAGCACGAAGGCCCGCCACTCGCCCGGCGTGAAGACCAGGACCGGCCCGTCCTCCTGGCGGCCGTCCCGCATCCCGATGTAGCCGTCCACGAAGGCGATCTGCACGTCCCCGACGCCCTGGCTGCTGCACAGCCACTCCGCCCCGGTGAAGTCCACCTTGGGCTTCCCGTTCGGCGCCAACTCCGGCTGCGCCACGCCGGACTCCGTGTTCGTCCCGCTGCTGGATCCCACTGACCGATCTCCTCCCGACGACTTTCCCGGGCCAGCCTAGCCACACCGCCGGGCCCCGGTCAGCGGGTTGACGAGGACTCCTCCAGGCCGGGACGCGGACCGCTGGAGAACGGGTTGAGGCGTGTCCCGACCGGCGGGGGCGGCGGGCAGCTGCCAGAGTGCTGCCAGGGCGCCGCACGACCGCCTCTGCGGCCTCTCCGGCTCCTCCGGCCCGGGCGGCGCGGGTGGCACGGGCGGCACGGGTGGGCGAGCCGGCCGGGCGTCGGCGGGTCCGGGGGTCCAGGAGTCCGGGATTCGGGAGTCCTTGGAGCCATCGGCGGCGGCGTCACCCCGCCTCGGCGCCCCACCGCGGCACCGCCGTGCCGTGCCGCGCTGCCCGACCGCCTTGCCTGCCCGACCGCCTTGCCTGCCCGCGCCACTCGAACGATCCGTCCGCCGATCCACCCACCGATCCGCTCAAGGGAGCAGCCGATGAGCCGCCGGGACGGCACTCGCGCCGACGTCATCCCCATCTCCGACGCCCCCTCGGCCCATCCCCCGGCTCCCCGTACGCCTCCCTCGCCCACCCCGTTGCCCCGGCCGACCCCGGCCCGGCCCCCCGTGCACGGGCGGGTCGGGATCGTCCTGGTCTCGCACAGCCAGGAACTGGCCACCGCCGTACGCTCCCTCGCGCTCGCGTTGACCGGATCCGACTCCCCCGCGCCGGTCGCGGCGACCGGCGGCGACCCGTCGGACGGGCCGGGCATCAGTGCCGTCCTGGTGGCCGCCGCGACCCGCCGGGTGGACCAGGGCCACGGGGTGGTGGTGCTCGCCGACCTGGGCGGGGCGGTCACCACCGTCCGCGCGCTGCTGGCCGACGCGGACGAGCACGGACTGCCGTTCCCGGTCAGGTTCGCCAACGCCCCGTTCGTCGAGGGCGCGGTGGCCGCCACCACGACCGCCACGGCCGGCGGGGACCTGGCGGCGGTGCTGGACGCGGCAGAGGAGGCCTACCGGCAGCACAAGGGCTGACCTCGCCGGGGCAGGGTTGCGGCGGGTGCGGCGGGTGCGGCGGGCGTGGTGGGTTCCGCGGGTTCGGTCGGCGGGGTGGGCGCGGCAGACGTGCCGCCCGGGCTCAGGGGCGCTCCTTGCCCTCCCAGGTGAAGACCGCCGGGCCCTCGCACTCCAGTGCGTGGCGCAGCCGCTCCTGCTCGGTCTCGATCATGGGCGGCAGTTCGTCCAGCCCGAACCAGCCGACCTCGAACGACTCGTCGCCGTTCACCCGCGCCTCGCCGCCGACCGCGCGGCAGCGGAAGGTCAGCACCAGGTACTGCGTCACATCGCCGTTCGGGTACGTGACCGGCGGCGAGACCGTGACGGAGGCGAGCAGCTCGGGCACGACCACCACCCCGGTCTCCTCCTCGCACTCGCGCACCACGCCGTCGGCGGGCTGCTCGCCGGGGTCGAGGATGCCGCCGACCGGCGCCCACCGGCCGTCGTCGACCCGCCGGGCGAGCAGCACCCGGTCGCGGTCGTCCAGCACGACGGCGACGACGGCGCTGAGCCAGAGCGGACGGTTGCCCACGACGGCGCGGAGTTCGGCGAGGAAGGGAGGGATAGCCATGGGCCGCAGCCTATCGGCGCAGGTCCGGACCGACCCGGTGCTCCCGGCCCGCGTCGGACCGCAGCAGGGCGAGCACGGTGAGCCCGAGGATGTGCAGGTCGAGCCCGAGCGAGCGGTGCTCGACGTACCAGAGGTCGAGTTCGGCCCACTCGGGACGGCTGAGCGGGCGGGGCGTCCGGGCGCGGCTCAGGGCGTGCAGCTGGGCCCAGCCCGTGAGGCCGGGCCGCACCGAGAGCCGGTCCCGCTCCCGGCCGGAGCAGCCCACGACCTGGTCGGGGCCGGCCGGCCGGGGGCCTATCACCCCCATGTCGCCGCGTGCCACGTTCCACAGCCGCGGCAGCTCGTCCAGGCCGGTGCGGCGCAGCAGGGCGGTGAGCCGGCCGTCCCCGCCGGTCCGGAAGCGCAGGATCTGGAACTCGCGGCCGTACCGGCCGGTCCGGGTCTGCCGTTGGAGGACCGGGCCGCCGGTGGTGCAGCGGAGCAGGACGGCGATCAGCAGGGCCAGCGGCAGTGCGGCGATCGCGGCCAGGGCGATGACGGCGAGGTCGCCGACGCGCCTCATGAGGTGGCCACGGCACGATCCGGTCTGCCGCCCATCGCTCCCCCTCCTGCGGCGCTTCGAGTCGAGCCGGAAGAACGCATTCACAGTAGAGGCGAGATGAACCCGCTGTCCGGAAATGGTGAAAGAAGAGGGTCAAGATTGTCCGACTGGACGATATTCAGTCGGTCTGACCAATTTCGCTCGATCCGCCCTTTCGAAATGCCGAGAGCGATCGACATATCGGGTGGGGGCAACGCCCGGACGGAACCCGCCCGCCGTACCGCCGGCATACCGGCCGGAGCCGTCAGAGCGCGGCGCGGCGCCTGTCGCGGAACACGCCGAAGGCGATCCGGCCGAGCAGCAGGACGCCGGCCGCCAGGCAGCCGGCCACCGCCATCGCCCAGGCCGGCCCGTCACTGTCCGGAACGAACACGGCCACGACGATGCCGAGCGCCAGGCAGGCCAGGCCCACCACAGTCAGCGGGAGCTGGTGGGTGACCAGGGCTCCGCCGCTGCACGCGCGAGCCATTCGGGAGGCCCCGTGGAGATGGAAGGGGTCACGGTCCGCATCTGCCATGAGCCCAAGGTACCCCGGGGCGGCGCGGGCGGCAGCCCGCAGGGAGTGAAGACCCGAACACGCTGTGCGACCGGCGGATCGGGGCTGGTCAGGACCTCGGCGGGGTTGCCACGGAGTGTGATCGAGACGTCGGCGCGGGCATTCCGGCTCCACAATCAGTCCACGAAAAATCCTCGTCCCCCCGGTACAACCATCCGTCCGGTGCAGCGGTCTCAATGGCATTGAGTGATCCAGGAGCCGTTCGAGGGCGGGCGTGAACCCCCACCGAGAACAGGAATATCCAGGAGCGGAGCCGCCGCCCCTGGAGTCGGAGGCCGGGCTCCGTCCTCCGGCGGTACCGCCACGCCGCTCGGCGAACGAGGGGGAACCGTGCCGCAGTCCCAGTCCATTACACCGACCTCCGTGGCCCGCGCCCGGCCGGCACCCGGCGTACGCGCGCTGCCCCCGCCCGTCGTCCGACCCACGGACCGGCGAGATACCGGCCGGCCCGCCGACTGCCCGGCCGCCGACCGCCTGCACGGCGGGCACCTTCACGACGGGCATCTTCACGACGGGCATCTTCACGGCGAACACCGCCATGGCGAGCAACGGCATGGCGGGCACCGGGACAGCGGGCACCGGGACGGCGGGGGCCGTTACCGGGCGGCCGTCGACACGGAACAGCAGGACGCTCGGGGCGAATGGCTGCGGTTCGCCCCCGTCCAGCCGCTGTTCCGGGCCCGGGCGGCCCAGCGGCTCGCCGTGCTCGCCTACCACGGGGTGACCGACCACCGCTCCTTCGGCGCCCAGCTCGACCGCCTCCAGCGGCTCGCCACACCCGTCTCGCTCGGCGCGGTCCTCCAGGCCGTGACCGAGCGGCGGCCGCTACCACCCCGGAGCGTCCTGGTCACGTTCGACGACGCCGACCGAAGCGTGCTCACCCACGCCCTGCCGGCCCTCGACGCCCGGGGCATTCCGGCCACCGCGTTCGTCATCTCCGAGCTCATCGGTACCGAGCGGCCGTTCTGGTGGCACGAGGCCGACTTCCTGGCCCGGCACGGGGGCCGGGCCCGCTCGCTCGAATGCGGGCACCCGTCCCAGCTGCTCCGGCGACTCAAGGCCATGCCGGACCCGGACCGTCGGCGCAGCCTGCACGAGCTGCGGGTCAGCGCCGACCGTCGGCCTCCCCGCCAGGAGCAGCTGACCCCCGCCGACCTGCTCGCCCTGCGGGACGGGGGCGTCGCCATCGGCAACCACACCCAGGGGCACCCGTGCCTCGGGCGCTGCGACGACGACACCGTGCGCACCGAGATCACCGGCGCGCACGAGGCCCTCACCCGCTGGCTGGGCGAGCAACCGATCGCCTTCGCCTACCCGGACGGCGGCCACGACGTCCGTGCCGAGACCGTCCTGCAGGAGCTCGGCTACCGCCTCGGCTTCCTCTCCGACCACCGCCTGGGCCCCCGGCTCCCCTCCCATCCCCTCCAGATCAGTCGCCTCCAGGTCGACTCCACCACCAGTACCCGCCGCTTCGACACCATCCTCTCCGGCCTGGAACCCGCCTACCGCCGCTGGCGCCGCCAAGCCGTCGCCTAGCGGGGGCAGCAGGCACCACCTGCGCGCAGGAAGTCGGCCAGATCGACTTCCTGCGCGCACCAAGAATCAGCCACGCCGGCTTTCAATCCAGACCATCGCCCCGCGTGAGAAGTCGACCAGATCGACTTCTCACGCACCCGCCCCCAGAAATTGCCGACCCAGCCCACGTCCCCTCCCGAACAAAAAGCCAACTCCACGAGCTTCCCCCGCAGGCAGACATCCCTCACCGCGAGAAGTCGGCCCGGCCGACTTCTCGCGCACGGCACGCCAGCCGCCCATCATCCAGCGCGAATCCATGCGCGTAGATCCACCACCCCGGTGCCCGCCCCGGCGCCCACCCCGCGCACAACAGCCCCAGCACGAGAAGTCGGCCGGATCGATGTCCCACGCAGCGAGAGCGCCCGGGCCGGCAATCAGAGGAACTCGGCGACGGGACCGCTGGCACCCCCGGCCACCCCTGGCCCAGGAAGTCGGCCACATCGACTTCTCGCACAGCGGGAGCGTCCGGACCGGCGGCCTCCCAAGCCCCAAGCGACCAGGCAGCGAAACCCTGGCGACCCCCACGCCACACAGGAAGTCGACCGGATCGACTTCCTGCACGCCGTAAGCATCCGGGGCGGGCGATCGCAAGGCCTCGGGAGGGCAAGATGTGAAGCCACAGCGCCGCAACACGGAACAGGAAGTCGACGGAGCCGACTTCCCATGCGCGCCACGCCACGGGCCTCACGCGCAGCGCGACTCTATGCGCATAGATCACCCGACACCCGCCCCACGCGCAGCAACCCGAGCCAAGCCCGCAGCCGCCACCGCGCGGAAGGTCGGCCAGATCGACTTCCCGTGTAGCGAGAGGACCCGGGCCGGCAATCAGAAGACCCCAGCGAACGGGCACCGGAGCCCCGGCCACCCCGACACTGCACAGGGAGTCGGGCGGGTCGACTTCTCATGCACGCTCACTCGAGGGCGAATTCTATGCGCATAGACTCGGCCGGTCGCTGCGCAGGAAGTCGACAGGGCCGACTTTCCGCGCACTGAGAGGAGGCGTGCTGCGCTGCGGTCGCATCCGGGTGCGGTGCGGGACGTCGACCGGGTCGGCCGCTCGCGCGCTGTCCGGAAGCCGGGATCGTCGGCGCGCCAGAAGTCGGCCACGTCGACTTCCCGTGCGCGCCGGCAGAGGAGAGGCGCCTGCACCCACCCTCGCTCTACACGCAGAGACGAGCGAGCGAAGCGTGAGAAGTCGGCCGGGCCGACTTCTCACGCGCTGGTCGACGGCTGCTCGGGGTCAGCCGATGAGTGTGGCGAGGGCGTTGCCCTGGGGGTAGAGGGTGGCGGCCGGGGGGAGGTTGGCGGGGGCTCCGGCGTGGAGGACGGTGAGCGTGCCGGTGCCCGTCCGCGTGGGGTCGGCGACGCGACGCAGGGCCTGGGCGGCCACGGCACCCGCGGAGCCGAGAAGGGTGAGCCCCGGCGAGGCGGTCGGGGCGACCGCGGCGCGGATGCGCTCGTCGACGAGTTCGTAGTGGGTGCAGCCGAGCACGATGACGTCGGTCCCGACCGGCGTCCGGGCGGCGGCATCGGCGATGGCGGCGGTGATGGCCTCGTCGTCGCCGTGTTCGACCGCGTCCGCGAGTCCGGGGCAGGCGACCTCGGTGACGTCCGCCGAACCGCCGAAGTCGCGGATCAGCCCGCGCTGGTAGGCGCTGCCGGTGGTGGCCGGGGTGGCCCAGATGGCGACCCGGCCGCCCTGCGCGGCGGCGGGCTTGATCGCCGGGACGGTGCCGATCACCGGGAGCCCGGGCTCGAGCTCGGCCCGCAGTGCGGTGAGCGCGTGCACGGAGGCGGTGTTGCAGGCGATCACCAGCGCGTCGGGTTCGAGCGCGGCGGCGGCCCGGCAGCAGCCGAGGGCCAGCTCCGTGACCTCTTCCGGCGTACGCGGCCCCCACGGCATCGAGGCCGGGTTGGAAGAGAGCACCAGATCCACGTCCGGGCGCAGCTTCCGAAGGGCGGCGGCGGCGGCCAGCAGGCCGATTCCGGAGTCCATCAGTGCGATCTTCACGGGTCAAGACTTTAGTCGATCCGCCCGCCGGGCCCGGTTCTGCGGCAGACTGCCGGGGTGACCGTCCTGCTGTGGATCGCCGCGTTCTCCCTGCTGGTCTGGCTCTGGCTGGCGTGCTGCCACGGTTCGTTCTGGCGCACCGACGTGCGACTGCCGCCGCGCCGCCCGCCGGTCCGCTGGCCGCAGGCGGCGATCGTGGTGCCGGCCCGGGACGAGGCCTCGGTGCTTCCCGTGAGTCTGCCGACGCTGCTCGCGCAGAAGTACCCGGGGCGGGCCCGGGTGATCCTGGTGGACGACCACAGTTCGGACGGCACCGGCGCACTGGCGGCGGAGCTGCGGACGATCGACGGGCTGGAGCTGACCGTCACCACCCCTCCCCCGCTGCCGCCGGGCTGGACCGGCAAGCTGTGGGCGTTGCGGCACGGCGTGGCGCTGGCCGGTCCGGACGTCGAGTACCTGCTGCTGACGGACGCCGACATCGCGCACGGCCCGGATTCGCTGGCCGAACTGGTGTCCGCCGCCGAGAGCAACGGGCTGGACCTGGTGTCGCAGATGGCCCGCCTGCGGGTGGAGACCGGCTGGGAGCGGCTGATCGTGCCGGCCTTCGTGTACTTCTTCGCCCAGCTGTACCCGTTCCGCCGGAGCAACCGCCCGGCTTCCCGGACGGCGGCCGCGGCCGGCGGCTGCTCACTGGTGCGGCGCGAGGCGCTGGAGCGGGCGGGCGGCGTGGCCGCGATCCGGGGCGCGGTGATCGACGACGTGTCGCTGGCCCGCGCGGTGAAGTCCACCGGCGGCCGGACCTGGCTGGGCCTGGCCGACGACGTGGACAGCGTGCGCCCGTACCCGCGGCTGGAACAGCTCTGGCGGATGGTCTCGCGCAGCGCCTACGCCCAGCTCAGGCACTCGCCTCCACTGCTGCTCGGGACGGTGTTGGGGCTGGCGCTGGTCTATCTGGTGCCGCCGGTGGCGACGGTGGCCGGCCTGGTGGCGGAGGTGCCGGCGGTGGCGGCCGCGGGCGGGGCGGCGTGGGCACTGATGGCGGGCACGTACCTACCGATGGTTCGGTACTACGGGCAGCCGGCCGCGGCCGTGCTGCTGTTGCCGTTCACCGCGGGGCTGTACCTGCTGATGACGGTGGACTCGGCAGTGCAGCACTGGCGCGGCCGGGGTGCGGCGTGGAAGGGCCGGACGTACTCCCGGGCCTGAGGAGCCCCGTACACGGAAACCTCCTACACCGAATCCTCCTGCGCCGGAACCTCCTGCGCCGAAACCCCCTGCACGGTGGGCCCGCCCCGTTCCATACTGTTCGAATGGACCGTCAGCAGATCTCCCGCCTCGCCCATGCCCGACACCCGATCGCGGCCCCGTTGGCGGACGAGTCCGTGGCCCGGCTGCTGGACCGCGCCACGGCCGGGACGGAGCAGGGCCGGGCCCTGGACCTGGGCTGCGGTGAGGGCGCCTGGCTACTCCGGACGCTGGCCGCCCACCCGGGCTGGCGGGCGGTGGGCGTGGACCTGGACGCGGCGGCGCTGACCCGGGCCCGGGAGACCGCGACCGCGCTCGGTGCGGTCCGCCGGATCGGCCTGCACCACCTGGACGTACGGGAGTTCACCGCGAGGGAGCCGTTCGACCTGGTGCTGTGCGTCGGCGCCACCCACGCGTTCGACGGCCTGCTGCCGACGCTCGCCGCAGCCCGCGAACTCCTGGCCCCGGGTGGCCGGTTGCTGGTAGGTGACGGGTTCTGGCAGCGCGAGCCGTCGCAGGCGGCACTGGACGGGCTGGGCGCGACCCGCGAGGACTTCGTGGATCTGGCGACGACCACCGACCGGGTCCTCGCGGACGGCTGGACACCGGTGTTCGGTCATGTCAGCACCGAACAGGAGTGGGACGACTACGAGTTCTCCTGGACGGGTTCGCTGGCCGAGTGGGCGCTGGACCACCCGGACCACCCGGACGCGGCGACCGCCCGCGAAGCCGCGGACCGGCACCGCACCGAGTGGCTGCACGGCTACCGGGGGACGCTCGGCTTCGTCACCTACCTGCTGCGCCGCGACTGACACGGCCGAATCCGCGTCACCCTCAAACGGCCCCTGCAGCGATCGGCTGCTTCCGGATCCGCGGGAGGAAGTCGTCGATCAGTGGGGCGATTTCGGGCAGCTCCCCCTCCGACGCGAGGTGCCCGGCGCCGAAGGGGTGCAGCTCGGCCCCGGGCCGGTTTCGCGGTGGCAGAAGCGCAGACCGTCGATGCCACGTGGCGGTGGTGGACGTGCGGGTTCGTCAGCTCGCTCACACCGGCTATCGAACGCCAGCCGAGTGGTCCGGAACGACGCTTGTCCGGCAAATCGCCTGCCGGACACGGCACATGGGATGGTCGATCCGATGTCACCGCGGTGACCGGGAGCACGGGGCTCAGTGGCGGTGTTCCTGCTCCTGCTGCACCAGGTGGTCGAGCACCTCGGGGATCGCCTCGACTCCGCCGGCCTGGGTCGGCGAGGTGCGGTACTCGCCCTGGACGATGACCGTCGGCAGCTCGTTGACGCCGTAGCGGGTGAAGGCGGCGGCTGCCTCGTTGACCGACCGGCTCACTGCGGCGGAGCGGTAGGCGCGGCCGAACGCCTGGGCGTCGACGCCGTTGCGCACCGCCCAAGCGGTGGCGGCGGACTCGGTGGTGAGGTCGAGGCCCTCGGTGTGCACGGCCCGGAACGCGCCGGTCTGGAGGCGGCCCACCAGGCCGAGCCGATCCAGCGCGTAGTAGAGCCGGGCGTGGCCGCGTTGCGCGGCCTCGTCCTGGCTGCCGGGCCAGATGGCCGGGATCCGGCGCAAGGCGACATCGGCGCTGTGCTTCTCCGCCCAGGCCTGCAAGGGCTGTTCGAGCGCCTGGGAGTGGCTGCAGTCGTACCAGAAGAATTCGACCGCCTCGGTCCGGGCGCTCTCGCGCACGGGCTGGGAGTGGTCGAGTTTGACGAACTTGGCTCCCTCTACCGGGGGTTGGTGGGTCATCGCGCCGGCCTGGACGGGGGACGCGGCAATCCCGACGGCGACGGCGAGCAGGACGGTGGACCGCAGCAGCGACTTCGAGTTCACATCGGGCAGTGTGCTGGTGAAGGGTCGCTACCGACCGGTTGCTGCGGCGCACGCAGGGCCGGATTCGCCCTAACGGCGTATCCGAGCCCTCGCCCATTGACGGGCCGGACCACCCGACAAGGCCGACAGGGCCGACAGGGCCGACAGGGCCGACAGGGCCGACAGGGTCAGCGGGCCGCCTCCGCGCCCGCCGTCCACACCTCGGCGACCAGCTGCTGCCAGGCGTCCACGACGGCCCCCAGCTCGAAGTGCTCCAGGGCGTGCGCCCGGGCCGCCGCACCCAGGCCCGCCCGGTTGACCGCCAGCACCTTGCCCAGCGCCTCGGCGAGGGCGAGCGGGTCCCCGGGGGCGACCACCGCACCGGTCGCACCGTCGCGGACCACCTCGCGCACCCAGCCGACGTCCGTGGCCACGGCGGGGACCCCGGCCAGTGCCGCCTCGATCAGCGCACCGGGCACGCCCTCGCTGTCGCTGGTCAGCAGCAGCGCGTCGGCGGCGCGGTAGAGCGGGGCCGGGTCGGACAGCGGGCCGAGGAAGTGGGCACGGGCGGCGGCCGGGTGGCGGGCCAGCGTCTCGCGCAGCGGTCCGTCGCCGGCGATGGCGAGCCGGACGTCGGGCAGCCGGTCGAGCACGTCGAGGGCGAGGTCGAGCCGCTTCTCGGGGGATATCGCCCCGATCCAGGCGACCAGCAACACGTCGGCCGGCAGGCCCAGCTCGTGCCGCGCGGCACGCCGGTCGTCCCGGCCGTCGGCGGGCGGATAGCTCTCTGCGGCACGGGAGTTGTGGATCACGTGAACCTTGCCCTCGGGCAGCCGGAACTGCTCTTCCAGAACGACGCGCGCCTCGTCGGTGAGGGTGGTGACGGCAGCCGCGCGGTGCATCAGAGCGCCACCGCGCACCCGGCGCAACCGGTTGGCGGTCCAGTAGCGCGGGTGGCCGACCGAGACGTAGACGAAGGGCGTACGGGTCCCTGCCAGGGCGAGGGCACAGGCGGCCAGGGTGTCCGAGCCGTGGGCGAGCACCACGTCGGCGGCGCGGGAGGCGGCGCGCAGCGCCCGCAGGGTGCTCGGGTGCAGCCGGCCGGGGCCCAGCACGGCGGCGGAGCGCAACCCGGCGGCAGCGCAGTCGACGGGGCCCCGGCCCGCGGAGCCGGAGGCCCGGGACGCGGAATCGGCGTCCAGGCCGGCGGAGTCGGGACCCTGGCCCGAGGGATCGGCGTCCCGGCCGACGGAGCCGGGGCCCGGGCCTGAGGAGTCCCGCCCCGACTCGAGGGGGCCGCAGTGGACGGCCAGGTGCGGGGCGAGAGCGCACAGTGCGGAGGACTGCCCCCGACGGATCAGTTCCCGGTGGAGGTCACGGGCGAAGTTCTGTGCGCCGCCACGGCGTGAGTCGCTGATCAGGTGCAGGACACGCGGACGGTTTCCGGCCGGATCGGCCGACAAATGGTCGGGCATGGACCGACCTTGGCACAGTGCTCCGTCCGGTACATCCCCTTCGCGCAACCTGATGGTGGCCCATCCGCCCGCGCTTGTACACCCGATGTGCGCCACAGGGCCTCCGTCGTGCGCCGGATGCGACCGCTGTGCGCCCCGTCTCGCCCCCTGCCGCGCTCCGGTTCACCCCGTCGCGCCGGGTCGGCGCCGCCTCCGTCATGCGTATGCCCCTGTCAAATGCGGTGTCGTGCCGCACAGTTGGACCGGACGTTCGACCGCCGAAAGGCCGGTACGCGGAGCGCCCCCGCCCAGCCCGGCCAGTCGGCGCCGGGCCCTGCGGCGGTTACCCGGTTCGGGTGAACGCGGTTGGACCTCGGCCCGGGCCGCTCGGCAGGATGTCCAGCCGGGGGCGGCACCCGCCGTGCCGCCCCATCTCCCCCTTCTTCGTACGGATTTGGAGTCACCCGGTGTTCAAGGGATTCCGCAGCTTCCTGCTGCGCGGGAACGTGGTGGACCTCGCGGTCGGCATCGTGATCGGCGCGTCCTTCACCGCCGTCGTCACCGGGTTCGTCAGCGCCTTCCTCACCCCGCTGGTCGGCGTCGCGTCCGGTGCCGTCGGCGACTTCACCCAGAAGACCTTCGAGGTGGCCGGCGCCCGGTTCCCGTACGGTGTCTTCGTCAACGCCGTCATCGGCTTCGTGCTGACCGCGGCGGTCATCTACTTCGTCGTGGTGCTGCCCGTCGGCAAGCTCCAGGCCCGCTTCGAATCGGCCAAGCCGGCGCCGGCCGCGAAGGTGGACTGCCCGGAGTGCCTGAGCTCGATCCCGGCCGCCGCGACCCGGTGCTCCTTCTGCACCTCCGAGGTCGGCAAGCCGGGCCTGCCCGCACAGGCCCAGGCGCTGCAGTCGCACTGACCGGCGCCATCGGGCGACATCGAGCCGAGAGCGCAGGTCAGCACCGGGCCGAGAGCGCAGGTCGCAGGCCTGTGAGCGAACGCCCGGAGAACTGACGGGGACTTTATTCCCGAAACATTCACGAGCCCTCGCCGCCCCCGTGGCGGGGGCTCGAATGCGCCCGCGCACGCCCCGTCCGGGAAAAGTTTCTCCGCGGGACCCCCGACCGTCCACCGGCCGGTCACCACAAGGGCTTCCGGGGACTCCGTCCGGCCACCGTTCGACCACTGACGGGGCGCCAAGGTTGTCCGGAACCGGACGCCGGAATGTCCGTCTTTACGACTTTCGAAACCTTTGTGCGAGCGAAGACTGTGTAAACACTCGAACTGCTCCCCCTCCCGCTCTCCTCAGCAGGCTCGTTGTGGGCTTACCGTATGGCCCATGACCTCGCCCCGCTCCTACGACGGAGTCGGCTACCCCTCTCCGTCCTTCTCCTCCGGCACGCCGATCTACGACAGCCTCGTGGCTGAGCGCGGCGTCCCCCAGATCGCGCCCATCAACGTGCCGGCCGCCCTGCCGCCGGCACTGTCGTCCGGTTACGGATCCGGCCTCGGCCAGTCCTACGAGAACCGGTACGGCAACGGGTACGAGAGTGCCGGCAGCAACCTCCCCGCGCTGCCGCCCGCCCGCCTCGCCCTGGGTCCCGGCCCGAGCAGCGGTCCCTCCGCCGGCCCCGCCACGGCGTACATCCCCGCGCAGCCCGCGCCGGCGTACGCCGCCCCCCAGCCGCCGGTCCCCGGCTACGGCGCGCCCCAGCCGTACCAGCGACCGCAGCCCAGCGCCCCGGCCTTCGCCCAGGCCACCGGCGGTGGCTACCAGCCGACCGGCGGCCAGAGCTTCGGCGGCCAGAACACCTTCATCGGCGCCCAGGGCGGCCCACAGACCTTCGGTGCGCAGCCGGCCGGCGGCCAGGGTGGCTTCGCCCAGGGACAGCCCGCCGGTCCGCAGGGCTTCGGCGGCCAGCAGTCCTTCGGCGGGCCGAGCGCCGCGGGCCCCGGCCCCCAGGGCCAGGGCGGCGACCAGTCCTTCGGTGGCGCCCAGCTGCGCCCCGCCATGGCGCCGGTCCGCCCGATGCAGCCGCAGCGCCCGGGCCAGTACGGCGAGCCCGGCCAGTTCCAGGGCGGCTACCAGCCGCAGGGCCAGGGCTACTGAACCACCTCCCCGAGGCCGTCCCCCACACGGCCCACACCCGCACCACCTGAGCACCACCCGGCGCCCCGCGCGCCGGGCGAACGGAGAAACGGGTCATCCACGGACCGCCCGGAACGCCCCCACGGCGTCCGGGCGGTCCGTGCGCGTACGGGGCCCTTCCCGGCGGGCCGGGACCGGCTGGCAGGATGGGGGGATGCAGCTCACCGGACTCCATGTCTACCCCGTCAAGTCGATGTACCGCCTGAGCCCGGACACCGCCGTGGTCCACCCCTGGGGCCTGGCCGGAGACCGCCGCTGGATGCTCGCCGACACGACCGGACGGTTCGTCAGCCAGCGCGAGAACCCGGCCCTCGGGCAGGTCCGCGCGGGAGTGCTGCCCGAAGGCGCCCTCTCCCTGACCACCCCCGACGGCTCCCGGATCGAGGTCGCCGCCCCCACCGCCGCGGCCGGCGACCCGCTCGCCGACGTCGAGGTCTGGGGCACCCGTTTCCGCGCCGCCGAGGCCGACAAGGAGACGCACCAGTGGATCGCCGAGCACCTCGGCGACTACCGCCTGGTGCACCTGGACGACCCGCGCGCCCGGCCCGTCGACCCCGAGTACGGCGGGCCCGGCGACATCGTCTCGATGGCCGACGGATTCCCGCTGCTGCTCACCACCACCGCGTCGCTGGACCGGCTCAACGAGCTGATCACCGCGGAGAACCCGGACGGCCACGAGACCCTGCCGATGGAGCGCTTCCGCCCGAACGTGGTGGTCGGCGGCGCCGAGCCGTGGGCCGAGGACACCTGGAGCCGGATCCGGATCGGCACGGTCACCTTCAAGGTGGTCAAGCCCTGCGGCCGCTGCGTGGTCACCACCACCGACCAGGAGACCGGCGAGCGGCGGGGCAAGGAACCGCTGCGCACCCTGGCCCGCCACCACCGGCTGCTGCGCAAGGCCTCGTTCGGACAGAACCTGATCCCCGAGCGACCGGCCGGCGTCGAGGGCGACGAGCTCGGCACGCTGCGGGTGGGCGACGCGGTCGAGGTGCTGGAGGCCGGGGCGCACTGGCCGGCCGACGGGCGCTGACCGTGGGCGGGGGCTGAGCGTGGGCGGGCGCTGAGTGCGTGAACGGGGGCTGAGTGCGTGGGGGGGGCGGCGAACACCCGGGCGGCGGGCGACCGGCACCGGGAGACTTCTCCGGGAGGGCGAACCGTAACCGGTTCGGCTTCGGCGGAGTGGCCCGTGCCGACCGCCGCACCGTCCGCCGCACCGACCTCGCGTACCGACCGCCCGTGCCGACTTCCCGGGCCGCTCGGCGGGGCGGGGCATCCGCCGACCGACGCCAGGCGCGCCCCGCGCTCCGGAACCGGCGCGTCCCGGGCGGAACCACCGCTGTGCGCGCTCGTTGAAACAAGTGGTCGGAACCTGTGGCGGCGCTGAACGCTACCGGTGTCCGCGCGACCGCGGGCGGCCGGACCACCCACCTGGGCGCGCTACGGTGGGCGGGCGGCCCGCGCACCCCCGCGCGTTCGGCCCGTTGATCGCCGGCTCGACGAAGGTGGGGACGACAGACCGTCATGGCTGAGCACAGGGTCCGGGTCACCCAGGACAGCGCATCCCGCTGGCGTCGCCGCGCGGGCGAGTACGACACGCTCGCGGAGGCCCTGGCCGCCGCCGAACCGGGCGACACCGTGACCGTTCGTCCGGGCACCTTCCGGGAGAACGTCGTCCTGGACAAGCCCGTGACGATCGTCCCGGCCCAGGGCCCGGGGACGGTCCGGATCGACCCGCCCTCCGGGGTGGCGCTCACCGTGACCGCCGCCGCGACCGTGCGCGACCTGGTCGTCGAGGGCGGCGACAGCTCCACCCCCGCCGTCCTGGTCACCGGGCCGGAGGCGCGACCCTCCTTCAGCGGCTGCCGGATCGAGACCCGCTCGGCCACGGGGATCGAGGTCACCGGCGGCGCCCGGCCGACCCTGCGCGGCTGCGTGGTCGCCAACCCGGGCGGGCTCGGACTGCGGCTGCGCGGCGCGGACACCGCCGCCGCCTTCGAGGACTGCGAGGTCGCCGCCGCCGGCCAGGCCGGACTGGCCGTCCTCGGCGGGGCCACCGCCGTCCTGGACCGCTGCCGCGTCCACCACGCCTCCGGCGCAGGCGTCCTGCTCTCCGACCCCGGCAGCGCCGCCGAGCTGACCGGCTGCGAGATCTACGAGATCCGCGGCAGCGGCGTACAGGCCGAGGCGCAGGCCGGCGGGCGACTGATCGACTGCGAGATCCACCGGGTCACCGGCAACGGGCTGACCCTGGACGGCGAGGCCGAGCTGGTGCTCACCGGCTGCCGGGTGCACGACCTGCCGGAGAACGGCGCCGACCTGCGCGGACGCGCCCGGCTGAGCCTCGCCAACAGCACCGTCCGGGACTTCGGGCGCGGGGCCCTGTCGATCTGGGACCAGGGCACCGAGGCCGTCGCCGAGTCCTGCCAGATCCACGGCTCGACCGGCGAGTATCCCGCGCTGTGGGTCAGCGACGGCGCCCGGCTCACCCTCACCGACTGCTCGCTGCACGACCTGCCGGACGCCCTGTTCGTCCTCGACCGTGACTCCGCCGCCACCGCCGAGGGCTGCTCGTTCAGCCGGATCCGCAGCTCGGCGGTCTCGGTCAGCGGCGGGGCCACCGTCGCCCTCGCCTCCTGCCGGGTGCAGGAGGCGGGCACCGGGCTTTGGTTCCGCGACCACGGCAGCGGCGGACTGCTCACCGACTGCGAGATCTCCGACGTGGCCACCGGCGTGATCGTCACCAAGGGCGCCGACCCGGTGCTCCGCGACTGCACCGTACGGGCCAGCACGGACGCCGGGGTGTACGTCTCGGCGCAGGGGCGGGGCACCTTCGAGGACTGCCGAGTCTCCCAGGGCAAGGGCTTCGGCTTCCACATCATCGACGGTTGCCGGACCCAGCTCACCCGGTGCCGGGCTGAGCACAACCAGCGGGCCGGGTTCGAGTTCTCCGAGCCGGGGCCGGTCACCGAGGGGTGCATCTCGGACGACGTCGCGGCCGCTCCGGTGCCGGCCGCTCCCGCCGCCCCCGGTGGCGGGGCAGGGCCGGGACCGGGTCCCGGGCTCGGGTCCGGGCCGGCGTCCGGACGCGGCCCGGGGCTGGGGGCACCCTTCGGATCTCCCGAGGTGCCGGCGCCCCGGACGGCCCAACTATCGGCGGCAGCCGCGGTGTTGGCAGCACCCGCGGCGAGCGGCTCGGCGGCGATCGCACCGATCCCGGACTGCCGGCCGGCCGAGGAAGCGCTCGCCGAGCTGGACTCCCTGGTCGGACTGGCCACGGTGAAACAGGAGGTGCGCACCCTGATCGACCTGATCTCGGTCGGCCGGCGCCGACGCCAGGCCGGGCTCAAGGCGCCCTCGCTGCGCCGACACCTGGTCTTCACCGGGGCACCGGGCACCGGCAAGACCACCGTCGCCCGGCTCTACGGCGAGATCCTCGCCTCGCTCGGCGTGCTCCAGCGCGGGCACCTGGTCGAGGTGGCCCGGGTGGACCTGGTCGGCGAGCACATCGGCTCCACCGCGATCCGCACGGCCGCCGCCTTCGACCGGGCCCGCGGCGGGGTGCTCTTCATCGACGAGGCGTACGCGCTCGCGCCCGAGGACGGGGCGCGGGACTTCGGGCGCGAGGCGATCGACACCCTGGTCAAGCTGATGGAGGACCACCGGGACGAGGTGGTCGTCATCGTGGCCGGCTACACCGCCGAGATGGAGCGCTTCCTCTCCGCCAACCCCGGTGTCTCGTCCCGCTTCTCCCGCACCATCGGGTTCCCCGACTACACGGCGGACGAGCTCCTGGAGATCGCCCGGGCACAGTGCGCCGAACACGAGTACGCGCTCTCCGAGGAGACGGAGAAGGCACTGCTGGAACACTTCGGCGGGCTGGAGCGCGGGCCCAACTTCGGCAACGGGCGCACCGCGCGGCAGGTCTTCGAGACCATGGTCGAGCGGCACGCGGTACGGGTCGCCCACCTCGCGAACCCGTCCACGGAGGAGCTCCAGCTACTCGTCCCGGCCGACCTGCCGACGGCGTCGCTTCCGTAGCGGCGTCGCTTCCGTAGCGGCGGGGGGAGCGGCGCGGCAGGGGGAGCAGCGCGGCAAGGGAACTCGTCGGCCACGCCGGGCCGTTGAGGTGGACATGGGTGTGCTGCTGACGGGCGCGGCGGGCGGGTTGCTGCTGCCGGCCGGACTGGTCGTGGTGTTCTTCCTCGGCGCGGTGGTGCGCCGGCTGCGCGCCCGCCCGGCGGTCGAACCGGGCGGCGGACGCGGCGCGGGTGCGACCGCGACGGAGGAACTGCACGCGCTGCTCTATCCGAGCAAGCGGGTGCAGTTGGAGCAGCGGCGGGTCGAACTGGTGCTGCGGGACGACGAGCACGACGGCGCGCCGAAGCGTACGGGGATCGACCTCGCGGGCGGTCGGGCGGTGATCCGGCGGTGAGGGCTGAGGGCTGACGACTGAGGGCGAACAGACGACAGACGACAGATAGCAGAGGGCAGCTGACAGATTTCATCATCTGTCAGCTGTCCTCTGTGATCCGTCCGCCCCCGGCTGTTCGCCTGTGCGCCGCCGGAGTCAGCCCGTCCAGGCACCGCCCGCGAGGAAGGACTCCAGCGCCGCCCGGTACGGCGCGATGTCGATCCGCTCGGCCGCCAGCCAGTCGTCGGAGTAGTACTTGTCCAGGTAGCGGTCCCCCGGGTCGCAGATCAAGCCGACCACGCTGCCCGTCCGCCCGGCCTCCCGCATCTCGGCGACGATCCGCAGCGCACTCCACAGGCCCGTCCCGGTGGAGGCCCCGGCCTTCTTGCCGAGCACCTGCTCCAGCACCCGTACGGCGGCGATCGACGCGGCATCCGGCACCTTCATCATCCGGTCGATCGCCCCCGGGACGAAGCTCGGCTCCATCCGCGGCCGTCCGATGCCCTCGATCCGCGAGCCGCTCTCGCAGAGGGCGTCCGGATCGTGGTGCACCCAGCCGTCGAAGAAGCAGGAGTTCTCCGGGTCGGCGACGCAGATCCGGGTGTCGTACTGCATGTAGTGGACGTACCGGGCGATGGTCGCCGAGGTGCCGCCGGTACCGGCCGTGGCCACGATCCAGGCCGGCTCGGGGTTCGGCTCCAGGCGCAGCTGGGCGAAGACCGACTCGGCGATGTTGTTGTTGCCGCGCCAGTCGGTGGCCCGCTCGGCATAGGTGAACTGGTCCATGTAGTGCCCGCCGGTCTCCTCGGCGAGTCGGGCGGAGGCCTCGTACACCTCGTCCGATCGCTCGACCAGGTGACACTCGCCGCCGTGGAACTGGATCAGGTCGATCTTGGCCTGGCTGGTGCTCTTGGCCATCACGGCGATGAACGGCACCCCGACGAGCTGGGCGAAGTACGCCTCGGAGACGGCGGTGGAGCCGCTGGAGGCCTCGATCACCGGCTTGCCGGGACGGATCCAGCCGTTGCAGAGCCCGTAGAGGAAGAGCGAGCGGGCCAGGCGGTGCTTCAGCGAGCCGGTGGGATGGGTGGACTCGTCCTTGAGGTAGAGGTCGATCCCCCACTCCGCGGGCAGTGGGAACCGCAGCAGGTGGGTGTCGGCGGAGCGGTTGGCATCGGCCTGGACCTTGCGCACCGCCTCCTTGAGCCAGGCGCGGTACTCCGGGTCGGAGCGGTCGACGTCGACGGTCGGCTCGGTGCCGGGCTCGGCGCCGGGCCTGATCCCGAGCTGAGTGCCGGGCTGGGTGCTCATGGTCGCTGTCTCCCTCGTGGTGACCCCCCATTGCTCACTACGAGTGTACGAGAATCACGATAAGTGACCATTTCTGGCAACCCAGCTTCCGCTTATCCCCGCCGTCAGGGCAGGACCGGCACCGACTGCGGGTCCGCCAGGTAGGGCCCCCAGCCCAGCTCGGCCGCGCCCGCCAGCGCGCCGTGCGCCAGCTCCGCGCCGACGATCGGCACCCGGCCGCTGCGCCCCCACAGGCTGCGCTCGGCGACCACCGACCGCAGCCGGTCGGGCGCGGCCTCCAGGAGATGGAGGTGGAGTCCGCTGAGCACCACCCGGTCGGGATTGAGGATGTTGGCGACGCCCGCCAGGCCGAGCCCGAGCCGGTCGATGACGTGTTCCACCGCCGCCCTCGCCCGGTCGTCCGTCGCGGCCGCCTGGCACAGCTCGCGCGCCTGGTCGAGCAGCGGGCGCCCCGGCTCCGGGGTGAGTCCGGCGGCGGCGAACAGCGCGTCGGGGTCGGTCTCGGAGTTGAGGCAGCCCCGGTTGCCGCACATGCACGGCCGGCCCTGCGGGTCGACGGTGAGGTGGCCGACCTCTAGGGCCAGACCGGCGCTGCCGGTGTGCAGGTGACCGTCGATGACCAGCGCGCCACCGACGCCACGGTGGCCGGAAGTGACGAAGAGCAGGTGGCGGGCGCCTCGCCCGGCACCGTGCCGGTACTCGGCGAGCGCGGCCAGGTTGGCGTCGTTGGCGATCGCGGTGGGCAGCGGACGCATCGCCCTGGGACCGTGGTCGGCGCGCCCGACCTCGACGTCGTACAGGTCGGCGACCGGGGTGCCGCTGGGCCAGGCGAAGTGCAGCGCGGCGAGGGCAGCGCCGTCCGGCTCGGTGACCGGGTTGGGCAGCGCGAGGGCGGCGCCCAGACAGCGCCGGTCGGTCGCCCGGGCGAGTTCGGCGCCGGCCACGGCGACGGCGCGCAGCATCCGGACCGGGTCGGTGGCGGCGGGCAGCGGCAGGTGGACGGGCGGGTCGAGCAGTCCGCCGAGGCCGGCCAGGGTGACGCTCAGTCCGTCGGCGTGGATCTGCCCGGCGACCACGACCGGGCCCTGCGGGTCGATCGCGAGCCGGTGCGAGGGGCGGCCACGGCCTCCGCCGGCCGGGCGCGAGTCGACGGTGATCAGGCCGAGCGCCTCCAGTTCGGCGGTGACCGCACCGGCGGTGGCCCGGGTGACGTCCAGTGCGCGGGTGAGCGCCGAGCGGGTCGGCGTCTGGCCGGTGTGGATCAGGGAGAGCGCGGGGCCCAGCAGCGTCCGACCCCGGTCGGGCGCCGCGCGGCGGTGACTGTCGCGCTGCGCGTCGGAGTCGGCCCCGGCGCCGGGCCTCGGGCTTGATGGTGAGAGCTGCACGCCCCTATTGTGACTTTGTGTCGCTTCGAAACAAAATCGGTTCACTCACTCGCCCGAACCATCATCCCTCTTCCCAGTCTCGCAGCACACCCCCGGTGACCGACAGCCCCTGGGGCCCCGCCCGGGTCGCCCTCACCGCGTTCTTCGCCATCGACGGCTTCCTCTTCGCCGCCTGGGTCGTCCGCATCCCGGACGTCCGACGACAGGTCGACGCCTCGCACAGCGCCCTCGGGCTCGCCCTGCTCTGCCTGTCCATCGGCGCCGTCCTCACCATGCCGATGATCGGTCGGCTCTGCCTGCGGTACGGCTCGCGCCCGGTCACCGTCGGCTCGCTCGCCCTGCTCAGCCTCGCCGTACCGCTGCCCGCCCACGCCCACTCGGTCACCGCGCTCGGCGGGGTGCTGCTGCTGTTCGGCGCGGGGTACGGCGGTGCCAACGTCGCGATGAACAGCGCCGCCGTCGACCTGGTCGCGCAGCTGCGGCGGCCGGTGATGCCCAGCTTCCACGCCGGGTACAGCTTCGGCGGACTGGTCGGCACCGGAGTCAGCGGACTGCTCGCCGGGCCGCTGAGCACCGCCTGGGCGCTCGCGCTCAGCGCCGCGCTGGGCATGGCCGTCACCGTCGGCGCGGGCATCGTCCTGTTGCGCAGCCCGGCGGCGGCACCGGTGGCGCCGAGCCGGAGTGGCCGTGCGGGCAGTGCGGGCAGTGCGGGCAGTACGAGCGGTACGGGCCGCCCCGCGGAGCCGTCCGGCACCGCGACGGCGGACGCCGGCTCGGCCCGCACGCGCACCCGGCTGCTCGTCCTGCTGCTGGGCCTCACCGCGCTCTGCACCGCATACGGCGAGGGGGCGGTCGCCGACTGGACCACGCTCCACCTCACCGACGACGTCCGTGCGAGTTCCGTGGTGGCCGCCACCGGATACGGCGCCTACGCGTTCGCGATGGCCGGCGGGCGCGTCGGCGGCACCTGGCTGTCCATCAGGCTCGGCCAGAACCGGCTGATGTTGCTCGGCGGGCTGACGGCGGCGGTCGGCATGCTGATCGCCGCCCTGGCGCCGGTGGTGCCGGTCGCGATCTGCGGGTTCGTCCTGGTCGGCCTCGGGCTGGCCAACCTCTTCCCGCTCGCCATCGCCCGGGCCGGCGAGGCCGGCGGGCCCCAGGGCGTCGCCTTCGCTTCCTCGCTCGGCTACGGGGGGATGCTGATCGGCCCGGTGGTGATCGGCTTCCTCGCCGACGCGGCCGGACTGCCGCTGGCCCTCACGACCGTCGCGCTCGCGGCCACGGTGGCGGCGCTCCTGCCGCTGTCGGTCGGGCGGCGGGTGACGGGCGGCAGGTGACAGATGACAGCCGACGGATAACGGATGACGGATAACAGCTGACACATGACAGATGACAGCTGATGAAATCTGTCAGCTGTCATCCGTTGTCCCTCATCCGCCGTGTGACAGGATGCGGGGCCATGACGAGCAGCGAAGGCTTCCAGGTACTGCGGGCGAGCGAGCGCCCGGCGACGGCGTGGCTCAACGGCGGCGGGGTGACCAGGGAGGTCGCCGGGTTCCCCGCCGGAGCCGGGCTGGACACCTTCGACTGGCGGGTCAGCCTCGCGGACGTCGCCTCGGCCGGGCCGTTCTCCCCGTTTCCCGGCATCGACCGGGTGATCACCCTGGTCGAGGGCCCCGGCATGGCACTCACCGTCGACGGCACCGAGCGCCTGGTGGACGAGCCGTTCCGGCCGTTCGCCTTCTCCGGCGACGCCACCACCGACTGCCGACTGCCGGCCGGCCCGGTGGTGGACTTCAACGTGATGACGCGCCGCGGGCGGGTCGAGGCCGCGGTGGACCTGACCGCCACGGCCACCACGGTCGACGTCCCGGCCCGGAGCACCGGCCTCCTGGTCTGCCTCGCCGGCACGGCCTCCGTCGACGGCACCGAACTCACCCGCTACGACGCCGCGTTGCTCCACACCCCGGGCACGTACGAGCTGCACCCGATCGGCACCACCGCCGTCGTCACCTTCAGCCCCGCCCTCTGACCGCGGGCCACGCGGACCGGCCGACCAGCCCACGTACCCGCGCACCGGCGCGAGACGGCGCTCCCGCCTCCCGTGACGCCAGGAGGCAGGAGCGCCGTCACCGGTCCGCCGCGGGACTCAGCCGCAGAACACCGGCGTGGCGTGCCCCGGATCCAGGGCGTTGGTCACCAGGTGCAGCGCCGTCGGCGAGAACGCGATCCCGACGTGCTCCACCAGCGAGACCGGGCAGTGCTCCTGCACCACCTCGTTGTCGACGGCGGGGCCGCTCAGGAACTGGGTCCGCCACGGGGTGACGACCTCGTCGAGGACCGTCGAGACCACGGTGTAGCTCACACCCGGCACGGTGTCCGGCCGGGAGGCCATCAGCTTGTTGAAGTCGGAGCCCACCGCCTGGTCCCGACAGGCCTGGCAGACCGTGTAGATCAGGTCCGCGACGCCCGGGAAGTACGGCACCAGGTTGGTGATCCCGCTGAGCGTCGTACCGTGGTTGGACGGCGCCAGCCCGACCATCCTGCCGACCTTGGAGGCGCCGCCGAGGAACTTGAGGTAGTAGTTCGGCATCATGCCGCCCTGGGAGTGCCCGACGATGTCGACCTTGGCCGCACCGGTCGCGTTCCGCACCAGGTCCACGAACCGGGCGAGTTGGGCCGCCGACTCCGGGACCGGCCCGAGGCCGCCGATCGGCAGCAGCAGTCCGCTGCCGCTGGAGGTGATGCCGGGGATGGTCCCGTAGTCGAGGGCGAAGACGCAGTACCCGAGGCTCTTCAGCAGCGGGGAGAGCGCCAGCCAGTTCTCGTAGCGGTTGGCGAAGGTGCCGTGCACCAGGACGACCGGATCGGGGTGCGCGGTGCTCGGCCGACAGGTCCAGTCGTTGGCCCCGGGCGGCGAGGCCACCGTGTCACCGTCGGGCGGCAGTTCGGCGGACCCGGCAGCGGCTCCGGCGGACCCGGCAGACTCGACGAACGCGGCGACCTCAGCAGGCGCGACGACCTCAGCAGGCGCGACGGCCCCGGCCGTGGCGGCCTTCGAAGGGGCCGCGGCGGCGCTCGCCGGCGAAGCCGTCGCACCGACCAGCAGCGCCCCCGCCAGCAGCAGGGTGCCCAGCGCACCGCCGGCCCTGCCACGCACGGGAGTTGCGGAGAAGCGGAGAAGTGGGGTTCTCAACTGTTGCCTCCACAGCGGAAGTTTGTTACCAACAGGTAACCCGAGGGCTCCATCATGCGGTCGCCCCTCCGGCCCGGCCCTTGGGCGTTCCCCAGACCTGGACGGTGTTCTCTGTGACCGGTCACAACGCGCCCCACTGCACGTCCCCGGACACCTCCGACCGGCCGCCGGACTGGCGCATCCCGGTGATCGGCGGGATCCCGGCCGACCAGCGACTGCTCGGCGGCGCACGGGAGCTGGCCGAGACCGTGGTCGCCGCCCTGGTGGAGCGGGTACCGGCCTACCGCCGGATGCCCCGCGAGCAGCTCACCGGCGAGCTGACCCGGGACACCGAGCGTCGCGTCCGTGCCCTCGCCCTCACCGTGCGGACCGGGATCCCCGCCCCCGCCGACGAGTTCACCGCCGTCCGGGAGGCCGCCGCCCGGCGCGCGGAGGAAGGCCTGCCGCTGGACGCCGTACTGCTCGCCCACCACCTCGGCCTGGAGGTCTGCTGGGAGTTCGCCACCCGGTACGCCCGGGACGGCGACGCCGCCGACCTGCTCGTCCTCAACCGGCTGCTGCTCGACCAGCTCCGCCAGGCGGCCACCGCCGCCGGGGCGGGCTATCTCGACGGCCGGCGGCCGGCCGCCGACCGGCGCGGCGCGGCCCGGCACTCCCTGCTCGGCGCACTCCTCGCGGGCACCCCCGCCGACGAGGCCGCCGGCCGCGCCGGGCTCCGGCTGCCCACTGGGTACGCCGTGCTCTGCCTGTCCATCGCCGACCACCCCGACGAGCGTTCCCCCGAGGTCGACCCGGGCATCGCCGCCCGCCGCAAGCTCCGCCGGTTCGAGGCCGAACTCGACCACCGCACCCGGCAGTCGGCACTCACCGCGCTCACCTCCACGGGCGGCCTGGCACTCATCCCGTTCGGGCCGTCATCCGGTCCGGGTCAGGACGACACCGACGCGGCACCCTGGCCGCTGCTCGCCACCACCCTCGCCGCGGCGGCCCGGGCGGCCGGTGCACCCGTCCTGGCCGGGGCCGCCTCCGCCGCACCCGTCGAGGTGCCCGGCGCCGCCGCCCTGGCCTACGAAGTCCTGGACGTGGCACGGGCGTTCGGACGCCCTCCTGGGCTGCACCGGCTGGACGACATCCTCCTGGAGTACCAGCTCACCCGGGCCAGCCAGGCCCGCTCGCGGCTCGCCGCACTGCTCGAACCACTCGCCGACAGCGGGGAGTTGCTCATCACCCTGCGCACCCACCTGGCCGGAGGCCTGAACCGCCGGCACACCGCGAGCGCCCTGCACCTGCACCCGAACACCGTCGACTACCGGCTGCGCCGGATCGCCGCGCTGACCGGTCTGGATCCGACACGCCCCGCGGACGTCCCGCGGATCACCGCCGCCATCGCCGCCCGGACGGCCGAACAGTCCTCCCTCGCAGGGTAGTCCAGGCCGTCCGCCGCCTCACGGCACCGCACCTACGGGGCAACGCGGGCCTCGTGCCCGACGGGCAGCATCAGCCCGGCTCCCCCGCGCACGCCCTCAGCCCTGCTCCCCCGGCAGCCGCAGGTCCCAGCCGACCAGGGCGCGCAGCTGCTCCGCTGTCACGCCGTCCGGCACCGGCTGCGGAGCGTCGTGGCGCAGCGGCGGCTGCCAGCCCTCGGCCTCGGTCCAGCGGCGCACCACCTTGGCCGGCGCCCCGGCGACCACGCTGTGGTCGGGCACCTCGCCACGCACCACGGCCCCCGCCGCGACCACCACGTTGCGGCCGATCCGCGCCCCCGGCAGGATCACCGAGCCGGTGCCGATCCAGCTGCCCGCGCCGATCTCCACCGGTTCGTTGCGCGGCCACTGCTTGCCGATCGGCAGCTCGGTGTCCCGGTACTCGTGCGCCTGGTCGCTGATGTACACGCCCGGCCCGGTCCACACGTCGTCGCCGATGACGATCGACTGGTGGCCGACGATGTGGCTGTCCCGGCCGATCACGCAGCCGCCGCCGATCCGCACGATCGGCTCCGGCCCGAGGTCGAGCCCGGGCAGGAACCCGGCGCTGATGGTGACCCGCTCGCCGATGATCGAGAACGGCCCGATGGTGATCCACTGCTCGTTGAACACCGCCCCGAGCGGGAAGCTGAGCGTCGTGCCGTCCCCCAGCTCGCCGAACCGGTACGGACCGGGGTTGCGGTTGGTGACGGCGCCGGTCCGCTGCACCCAGCGCCAGCCCCGGTGAACGAGGCGTCCGGCGGCACGGCGGCCACCGGTCCGGACGGCTGAGACGAGGGAGCGGGTTATCGGCATGCGCTCACGTTACCGGCCCGTAGCATCCTCCCGTTCGCCGGGAGGCACCTCGAAGAACTGTCCGAAATCCGCGAGTGGCGGCCGATCGCGGTGGAAGACTCCGTCCATGGAAATCACCGAGCACATCGACGCGCTGCGCCTCGAAGGCGCCCGGCTCGCCGAGGCCGCAGCCCGTACCGAGCTGTCCGCCCCCGTGCCGACCTGCCCGGAGTGGCGGTTGGCGGACCTGCTGCGGCACCTCGGCTACGTCCACCGCTGGGCCGCGACCATTCCCTCCCGGGGCCTGCGGGCGCCGCTGGACGAGGCGGACGCGCAGGCCGCCATCGGGCCGATGCCCTCGGACGCCGCGCTGCTCGACTGGTACCGCGAGAGCCACGCCACCGTGGTGGACGTGCTCACCTCGGCGCCGGCCGACGTCGAGTGCTGGAGCTTCCTGCCCGCGCCCAGCCCGCTGGCCTTCTGGGCCCGGCGCCAGGCACATGAGACCGCCATCCACCGCTTTGACGCCGACGCGGCCGCCGGGGTGCCCGGCCCGGTCGTGGACACCGCCCTCGCCGTGGACGGCATCGACGAACTGGTGCGCGGCTTCATGACCCGCAGCCGCTCCGCGCTGCGCAGCGACCGGCCGCGCACCCTCCAGGTCCGAGCCACCGACGCGGCCGGCTCCTGGCGGCTGACGATCACCCAGGAGCCGCCGACCGTCACGACCGGCGAGAGCTCCGAGCCGGCCGACCTGACCCTCACCGGCCCGGCCCGCGAGCTCCACCTGCTGCTGTGGAACCGGCTGTCCGCCGAGCGGGCCGGGGAGACCAAGGCGATCGGCGACCAGGAGCTGCTCGACCTCTGGAAGGAGGCGGCGGCGATCCGCTGGTCGTGACGCCGCCGCACGCGAACGCCCATGACGCGCGCGAACGCCTGTGACGGTGACGCGCGCGAACATCCGTGACGCCCGGGGGCGGCGCCGCCCCCGGGCGAGCGAGCGCCCCCGGGCGCCCTGCCGTCAGCGCACCCAGCGCGCGGGCCGCTTCTCCAGGAACGACCGCATCCCCTCCTGCGCCTCCTCCGAGCCGAAGAGCCGCGCCGACAGCTCCACCAGCTCGTCCGCGTCCCGCTCGAAGGAGCGCACCACCTCGGCATTGGCCAGCCGCTTCGACTCCGCCAGGCCCTGCGGGGAGCCCAGACGCAGCGCGTCCAGCACGCCCTTCAGCGCCACCTCGGTGGACTCGACGGAGTCGGTGGCGCTGGTGATCAGCCCGATCCGGGCGGCCTCGGCGGAGTCGAAGACCTCGCCGGTGAGGTAGTACCGGGAGGCGGCACGCGGGTCCAGCTTCGGGCGCAGCGGCAGTGAGATGACGGCGGGCGCGAGGCCGAGCCGCACCTCGGTGAAGGCGAAGGTGGAGGCCGGTCCGGCGATGGCGAGGTCCGCCGCGCCGACCAGGCCCATACCACCGGCCCGGACGTGCCCCTGGATCACGGCGATCACCGGCTTCGCACAGTCCACGATCGCCCGCTGGAGCTCGACCAGGCCGCGCGGGCCGACCGTCGGGTCCGCGCCGGTCGCCTCGGAGAGGTCGGCGCCCGCGCAGAACACCTTGCCGGCGTGCCCGAGCACCACCGCGCGGACCTCCGGGTCGGCCGCGGCGGAGGCCAGCCCGGCGTGCAGCTCGGCCATCAGCCGGGTGGAGAGCGCGTTGCGGTTGTGCGGCGAGTCGAGGGTGAGCGTGGTGACGGCGTCGGCGGTGCTCACGTGGACGAGGGGCGCTGCGCTGGTCATCGGCGGGGCCTGCCTTCCGGCTGAGGGTGGGTCGGACTGCGGGTGCGGTCCGGGAGGTGCCCGGACGACGCCCGGACGACTCTGGCACGCCCACCCGCCCCTCGGCCAGAGCCGACTGTCGGCCCTCCGGAGCCGCCCGTCCGCCACCCCGTCGAAATCCGGTGGTGACGGGCACCGTTTCCAGGGCAGCATCGTCGCCGTGACCATCGCCGATCCCGTCCTGCTGCTCGCGCCGCGCATCAACGAAACGGGCCTCCAGCTGCGCAACGCCGCCGGACGCCGGGGCCTTCGGGCATGCACCGCGAGGTCCTGGCGGACACCGCCCGAGTTGCTCGGCTCGGCGGTGCACGTGTACAGCGGGCCGCTGTTCGGCGACGCCGTCGGACGGGAGCTCGGCCTCGGCCTGCTGGAACCCGCCGCGGACTGGCTGACCCGGCTGCCGCACGACCTGACCGGACGCCGGGTCGTCTCCACCACCCTGGCCGAGGCCCGCCGGTTGCGTCACCCGGCCTTCGTCAAGCCGCCGGCGGACAAGCTGTTCGCCGCCCGGGTCTACCCCGACGGCGACGCGCTGCCGGGGCCCGGTGTCCTGGACGGTGACACGCCGGCGCTGGTGAGCGAGGTGGTGCGGTTCGTGGCGGAGTACCGGCTGTTCGTGCTGGACGGCGCGGTGCGGACCGGCTCGCGCTACGCGGTGGACGGCGGGCTGTCCGTCGCCCCGCTGGAGACCACCGGGGCACCCGACCGGGACGCCGTCGAGGTGCTCGCGTTCACCGCCGACGTCCTGGCCGCATCGGCGTCGGACGCGCCCCTGCCCAGTGCCACCGTGGTCGACGTCGGGCGTACGGAGGACGGCCGTTGGGCCGTGGTGGAGGCCAACGCGGCCTGGGCCAGCGGCGGTTACGCCGCCGATCCGGATGCCGTCCTGGACGTGGTGCTTCGTTCGGGTGGTCCGGTGACCCTGCTCCCCGCGGCTGACCGCCCGTTCCTGCGCGAGCTGCCCGAAGTGGTGCGCTGAGGGCCGCCCATCACCTGGATCCGGGAGGTGCGGCCCCGGCGGATCACGGCAGAGCAGCCCCAAGTGGTACAGACCTGTTGACGCATTGGTCCAGTCCTCCTACAGTTCCCATGCCTCGCCTCCCCACGGCGCAGGCATCGATCGCACACGGATCAACCAAGGTTCTACATCACCCTGTTCAACCCCCACAGCCACAGGGAGAACCATGTCCGCTCGATCCCGGGCCGGGCGCCCGCGCGTGCGCAGCAGACTGCTGGCACTGCTCTCCGTCCTGCTCCTGCCCCTGGCCGCGCTCACCGCGCTGGCCGCCCCGGCGAACGCCGCCGGAAAGCTCACCGCCACCTTCACCACCGCCGACAACGGCTCCTGGTGGCAGGGCACCTACATCGTCCACAACGACAACGCGACCGCGGTGAGCGGCTGGACCCTGGAGTTCGACCTCCCGGCCGGCGTCACCATCGGCAACAGCTACAACGGCACCGCCGCCGTCAACGGCCGGCACGTCACCGCCACGGCCGCGTTCTACAACTCCACCGTCAACGCCCACAGCACCACCGAGCCGTACAGCTTCTGGTTCGTCGGCAACGGACCGGTTTCGACCCCGCTCAACTGCCGGATCAACGGCGACAAGTGCGACGGCACCGCGGACGTCCCACCGACCGCACCAGGAGCCCCGACGGTCACCGAGTCCACCGCGCACACGCTCGCGCTGAGCTGGGCGGCCGCCACCGGAGGGGACTTCCCGGTCGCCTCCTACGACGTGCTGAGCGGCAGCACCGTGCTCGCCTCCAGCCCGTCCACCGGCGTCCTGGTCACCGGCCTCGCCCCGGCCACCTCGTACACCCTGACCGTCCGGGCCAAGGACAGCCGCGGCAACACCGGCCCGCCCAGCACGTCCGTCACCGCCTCCACCTTCGACCCGTCCACCGACACCTCGCCGCCCACCGCACCGGCCAACCTCCGTGCGACCGCGGTCGGTTCGACGGACGTGAAGCTCGCCTGGAACGCCGCCACCGACAACGTCCGGGTCGCCGCGTACGACGTCTACCAGGGCGGCACGCTGGCGGCCACGGTCACCGGCAGCACGCTCGGCGCCACCGTCGGCAGCCTCTCGCCGTCCACCACCTACACGTTCACCGTGAAGGCCCGGGACGCCGCCGACAACGCCTCACCCGCGTCCGCCCCGCTCACCGTGACCACCTCGGACCTGGTCGGCGCGGGGACGTACGCCCGGGTCGGCTACTTCGTCCAGTGGGGCATCTACGGCCGCCAGTACTTCGTCAAGAACCTGGACACCTCGGGCGCCGCCGCCAAGCTCGACGTCATCAACTACGCCTTCGAGAACATCGATCCGGTCAACCTGACCTGCATGGCGGGCGTCACCAAGGGCACCAGCGGCAACCCCCAGGACCCGGACCAGGGCACCGGCGCGGGTGACGCCGACGCGGACTACGGCCGGGCGATGAGCGCCGACCAGTCGGTGGACGGCGTGGCCGACGACGGCTGGGGCAAACTCCGCGGCAACCTGAACCAGTTGAAGAAGCTCAAGGCCAAGTACCCGAACCTGAAGGTGGTCGTCTCGCTCGGCGGCTGGACGTACTCCAAGTACTTCTCCGACGCCGCCGCCACCGACGCGTCCCGGAAGAAGTTCGTCAAGTCCTGCGTCGACACCTGGATCAAGGGCAACCTGCCGGTCTACAACGGCGCCGGCGGCGACGCAGTGGCCGCCGGCATCTTCGACGGCATCGACCTCGACTGGGAGTGGCCCGGCTCCGGCGACGGCCACCCCGGCAACCACTGGAGCCCCAACGACAAGGACAACCTGACCCTGCTGCTGGCCGAATTCCGCCGGCAGCTGGACGCGTCGGGCGGCTCGCACAAGCTGCTCACCGCCTTCACCCCGGCCGACCCGGCGAAGGTCGCCGCCGGCTGGGACCTCTCGAAGATCTTCGGCTCGCTGGACATCGCCAACGTCCAGGGCTACGACTTCCACGGCTCGGGCAGCGACAACTCCTGGGAGCCGAACCGCACCGGCCACGCCTCCAACCTCTACCAGGACCCGAACGACCCCTACACCACCCACTTCAGCGTGGACACGGCCGTCCAGACGTACCTGAACGCCGGGGTCAACCCGCGCAAGCTGACCATCGGCTTCCCGTTCTACGGGCGCGGCTGGCAGAGCGTCGCGGACGGCGGCGCGAACGGCGCCTGGCAGTCCGCGAACGGCGCCGCCCCGGGCCAGTTCACCGACGAGGCCGGTACCCGCGGGTACCAGAACCTGATCACCGGCCTCTCCGGCCTCAAGGTCTACCACGACCCCAAGTCCGTTGCGACGTACGGCTACACGGGAGCCGGCGGCCAGTGGTGGTCCTTCGACGACGCCTGGTCGATCTCGCAGAAGACCGCCTACCTCAAGTCCAAGAACCTGCTCGGCGGCATGATCTGGGAGATGTCCGGCGACACCCCGACCGGCACCCTGATGTCCGCGCTGGACACCGGGCTCAAGTAGTTCGCCCGCGCCACCGAGGAAACGGGGCCGGTGCCCCTCCCCGCGCTGGGGAGGGGCGCCGGCCCCGCCCCCGCACCGCGGAGGGCCACCGGCCCCGCGTCACGACGGCCGCCCTACCGCGAGGCCATCGCCGTCAGCCGCCGCGCGGCCCGGTACTGCCGCAGCACCTGGGAGAAGGAGGTGTGGCCCTGGGTGGTCCGGGCGAAGGCCCGCCAGGCCGCCGGCACCAGGCAGACCGCCGCGTGGAACAGGTACGGCCGCCGCTCGAAGGCGCCCAGCAGCTGCTTGCCCGCGCGCATCTCCACGCCCAGTCCGGCCTTGACCGCGAACGCGTAGTTCAGCGCCTCGCGCCGCACCGCCGCCGCGTCGCCGGACTCGGCGATCTTCACCGCCCACTCGCCGGCCAGCCGGCCCGAGCGCAGCGCGTACGAGATGCCCTCGCGGGTCCACGGCTCCAGCAGTCCGGCCGCGTCCCCGGCGACCAGCACCCGGCCGCGGGAGAGCGGCGAGTCCTCGGCCCGGCAGCGGGTGAGGTGACCGGACTCGACCTGGGGGGTGAACCCGGACAGGCCCAGCCGGCGGATGTAGTCGGCGAGGTACTGCTTGGTTCGCTCGCCGTCGCCGCGGGCCGAGATGACGCCGACGGTCAGGCTGCTGGTCTCGGTCTTCGGGAACACCCAGCCGTAACTGCCGGGCAGCGGGCCCCAGTCGAGGTGGATCCGGCCCGCCCAGTCGGCGGCGACCTGCGCCGGCACCGGGATCTCCGCCTCCAGGCCGAGGTCGATCTGGTCGAAGGTCACGCCGACGTGCCGGCCGATCCGGCTGGCACTGCCGTCCGCGCCGACCACCGCACGGGCCTCGAAGGTGCGCCCGTCGGCGGCCGTCACCACGGCCGTCCGGTGCTCGCCGCCGCGCTGCTCGACACCGGTGACGGTCACTCCGGTGACCAGCACCGCGCCGGCCTGCTTGGCCGCCTGCACCAGGCGCAGGTCGAACTCGTCGCGGTTGACCAGGCCGAACAGCATCCGCTTGGACCGCCGCGTGCGGGTGTACTTCCCGTCGTAGGCGAAGGTGACGGCGTGCACCCGGTCCTGCAGCGGCAGCCGGAAGTCCGGCGGCAGGCTGTCCCGGGAGGGGCCGATGATGCCGCCGCCACAGGTCTTGTACCGGGGGTGTTCGGCCTTGTCGAGCAGCAGCACCCGGCGGCCCTGGGCCGCGGCGGCGTGCGCGGCCGAGGAGCCCGCCGGTCCGGCGCCGACCACCACGACGTCCCAGACGCCGTCCAGCGGCGCTGCCGCCTCGTCGGTCGGACCGTCCTCGGCCGGGCTGTCGAGCGGGCTGCGGGAATCGGAGCTTCCGGAGTCAGTCACGTCGAGCAATCCTATGCGTCCGGCCTCGCCCGTCGAGCGCGCCGCCCCCGCACCGGCGCCACCCGGTCGCCCGGGGATCCGAAGGTTCCCGCACCGAACCCTCGGAACTCCCCGCTCCGCTCCGCCTATGATCGGCACTACCGCAAACCACCACCTCCGCCCGCTCCACCCCAGGGCGGACCGTCTCCTCGGAGCCCCGATGTCACAGCCCCTGGCCGACGCCGTCCGGTCCCTGATGGACCGTGCCCGCACCGACCTCGCCGAACTGGTCGCCTTCCCGTCGGTCGCCGACCCGCGCCAGTTCCCGGTGGAGGAGTGCGAGAAGGCCGCGCGCTGGGTCGCCGACGCCTTCGCCGCCGAGGGCCTGACCGACATCCGGTTGCTGGACACCCCGGACGGCACCCAGTCCGTCTACGGCGAGCTGCCCGGCCCCGAGGGCGCACCGACCGTCCTGCTCTACTCGCACTACGACGTCCAGCCCCCGCTGGACGAGAACGGCTGGCTCAGCCCCGCCTTCGAGCTGACCGAGCGCGACGGCCGCTGGTACGGGCGCGGCGCCGCCGACTGCAAGGGCAACATCCTGATGCACCTGACCGCCCTGCGGGCGCTGCGTCAGGTCCACGGCGACGCCTACCCGGTCGGCCTGAAGATCATCGTCGAGGGCTCCGAGGAGCAGGGCACCGGCGGCCTGGAGCGCTACGCCGAGGCCCACCCCGAGCTGCTCACCGCCGACGCCATCATCATCGGCGACACCGGCAACTTCGCCCCCGGCCTGCCCACCGTGACCGCCTCGCTGCGCGGCATGACGGTCGTCGAGGCCACGGTCACCACGCTGGCCGGCAACCTGCACTCCGGCGCCTTCGGCGGCGCCGCCCCGGACGCCCTCCAGTGCCTGGTCCGGATGCTGGCCTCGCTGCACGACGAGAACGGCGACGTCGCGGTGGCCGGCCTGACCACCGACCAGACCTGGACCGGCGTGCAGTACTCGGAGGAGCAGTTCCGCGCCGACGCCAAGGTGCTCGACGGCGTCACCCTGACCGGCACCGGCACCATCGCGGACCGCCTCTGGGCCCGCCCGGCCGTCACCGTCCTCGGCATCGACGCCCCGCCGGTGATCGGCGCCACCTCCTCCGTCCAGGCCACCGCGAAGGCGCTGGTCAGCGTGCGCGTCGCGCCGGGGTCGGACCCGCACGCCGCCCAGGACGCGCTGATCGCCCACCTGGAGGCGCAGGTCCCGCTCGGCGCCCGGCTCACCGTCGAGCGCCAGGGCAGCGGCTCGCCGTTCCGCGCCGACACCAGCGGCCCGGCGTACGAGGCGATGGGCGAAGCGATGGCCGAGGCCTTCGGCGTCCCGATGGTCGCCTCCGGCGAGGGCGGCTCGATCCCGCTCTGCAACACGCTGCGCTCGCTCTACCCGAAGGCCGAGATCGTGCTGATCGGCGTCGAGGAGCCGACCACCCAGATCCACGCGGTCAACGAGAGCGTCGACCCGCAGGAGCTGGAGCGGATGGCCCTCACCGAGGCGCTGTTCCTCCGCCGCTACGCCGAACTGCGCTCCGTCTGACGGACTTTCGGGGCGAGGTCCCTCGGGACCTCGCCCACGGCGTCGGGCCGTGCGCCGCGCAACCGGCGGGCGGCCGCCAGCACCGCCGCGTATCCGACCGCTCCCACCGCGAGCCCGGCCCCCGCGCCGAAGCAGACCTCCGGCACCAGGTTCCGCCGCAGGGGGCTGAGCCGGTGCACCACCCCGGCGGCCGTCGCCGCGCCCAGCAGCGCGACGGCCGCCCGCCGGGCCCGGGGCGCGAGCCGCACGGCCGGCCGCACCGGCTCGACGGTCCGCACCGCTCGCACCGCCCAGCCGCCCAGCGCCGCGAGGGCGAGCGCCGAACTGCCGTACTGCAGCGCCTCGTACAGCGGGACGCCGGCCACCGGCCGGTCCAGTACGGGCAGCAGCCGCGCCCCCAGCCGGTCCCCGTGGGTGAACGCGTCCCAGCCGACGTGGGTGGCCGCGCCGATCGCCGCCGAGCCCGCGAACCACGCCGCGCCACTGACCGCGCCTCCGGCCGCGCCGACGCCTCCGGTACCCCCGGCCCGCCGTACGGTCAGCGCCTCGGCGCCGCCCGCCCAGCGCTCGGGCAGCAGCGCCACCATCGGCCCCCGCAGCAGCCCGTGCCAGCCGGCCACCAGCGCGCCGGCGATCGCCACGTCCAGCGTCGGTACCGCCCACCAGCGGTGCGTCAGCCCGCCGTGGCCGTACACCCCGGGCAACAGGGACTCGGCGAAGAACGGCACGTCCGGCGCCATCGACCCGGCGACGAGCGCCGACGCCACCAAGGGCCCGCGCGCACCGGCGGCGCGCAGCAGGGGCAGGACGGCGGCGGGATGGCTCAGCGTGAAAGGCATGCCCCCATCCTCCCGCCCGCGACCGGGGCGCGACGCATCGGCGGTCACGGCGGGAGGCGAACCGGAGGGGTGCCCCGGACCGCCCGAACCACCGACCGTGCCCCGTCCCGGCCGATCGCCGCGTACGCGCCACGGTGTGGGCGGCGGCCGTGCGCCGCCCGTGCCTCCCTCGCCTCCCGTGTCGTCCTCGCCTCCCTCGCCGCCTACGCCGCGTCCGCCGTGCTCGCCAACCCGACGGCCACCCGGCTCCCCGCCTCCAGGTACCGCAGCTCGCCGCTCCGCCGGGCGTCCAGCGCGGCCGCCAGCCGCCGGTAGCGCCCCGGGGGCAGCAGCTCGCCGGCCTCGTCCAGGGTGACGAAGCGCCAGCTGCGCAGCTCCTCCTGCTGGAGCAGCAGGTTCTGCCGGCCCTCCGCGTCCAGCAGACCGCCGTCGTACATCAGCCGCAGCCCGCCTCGGCGCGGGCCGGTGCGCGGCTCCCAGTCGACGGCGAGCAGGCGCAGCGTGGACGGGTCCGGGCGCAGGCCCAGCTCCTCGGCGGTCTCCCGCAGGGCGGCGTCGGTGGGGGCCTCGCCGCGCTCGACCACGCCGCCGGGGAAGTCCCAGTCGGGCTTGTAGACCGGGTCGACCAGCAGCACGCGGTCCTGCTCGTCGAAGAACAGCACGGCGGAGGCCACGGTGTCCCCGGTCGGGTCCGGGGTCTGGACGATCGGGCAGCGGGCGGCGCCGACCCGGACCAGCTCGGCGATCCGGTGCGCGGTCTCCCGCGGGGATAGCTCACTGGTGTCGATCATCCGGGCGTCCCCGACCAGCCAGCGGCGGGCGGCGCGGTAGCGGGGCAGGTGTTCGAGGCACCAGGCGCGGACCCGCTCGCTGCCCTCCGGATCGCCCGGACACTCCTCGCGGTGGGCTATGCGGTCGCGCAGGATCGTTTCTTCAGGATCCAGCACGAAGTGGTGCACCGCGATCCCGTGCGAGGCCAGGTCGCCGAAGATCTCGTCCCGGTAGTCCTCCCTGAGCAGGGTCATCGGGACCACCAGCGGGCCCCCGACCTCACCGAGCAGCGCCGCCGCCGTCTCGGGGACGAGTCGGCGCCAGGCCGCCAGGTCCTGGAAGTCGGACACCGTCGCCAGCCGGTCGGCCGGAAGCATCCGGCGCAGGCCGAAGCCCACCAGCTCGGGATCGAAGAGCACGCTCCCGGGCAGCAGTTCCACCAGCTCGCGGCAGGCGCTCGTCTTGCCCGCCCCGAATGTGCCATTGACCCAGACGATCACAACGTCCCCTGCCCTCGACTTCCCCCGATGCCGTTCGCACCGGGCAGCGCCCCCGTAGGTCGAACCAGCGCCACCCGTGGTGGTACCCGCGTGACGCCGCTCCCCATGCCTCCCCGGTGCGCCCGCCGCCACGCCCCGGGCCGCCCCGTGACAGCGGCATGTGCCCAGGTCAGACGGCCACGGAAGGAAATATGCAGACCGGTCTACATCAAAATTGCACCCCTTCACCACGGCTGGGGCACAGGGCGTCCGGTGGGTCGGCCTGCCGCACGTGCCCCGCTCGTACGCGCCGCACGCCCCCACGCGTACGCTCCCGCGCCCCTGCGCGCGCCCCCTGCTCGCCCCCGCGTTCGCTCCACCCTCGCCCGTTCCCGCCCGTCCCCGCCCGTTCCCGCCCGCCTCCTTGCGCCGCCCGTGCCCCGCCGCGTACAGAGGAACGATGAAACTGCTTCCCGCCGGCCGGGTCGTCGTCATCGGCTCGGTCAACACCGACCACATCCTCCGCTGCCCCGTGCTCCCCTCCCCCGGTGAGACGGTCCTCGCCACCGGCGCCACCCGGGGCTTCGGCGGCAAGGGGGCCAACCAGGCGGTGGCCGCGGCCCGGCTGGGAGCGGCGACGCACCTGGTCGCCAAGGTCGGGCGGGACGCCGAGGGCGAGGCGGCGCGCGCCGATCTGCACGGCGCGCAGGTCGAGACGGGCGCCGTGCTCACCCATCCGGACGCGCCCACCGGTCAGGCGATCGTCATGGTTGACCCGTCCGGCGAGAACAGCATCGTCGTCGTGCCCGGCGCCAACGCCCGGCTCACCCCGGAGGAGGTCACCGCCGCGCTCACCCGCCTGCGCCTGCTCCCCGTCGACGTGGTCCTGACCAGCAACGAGGTCCCCGCGGAGTGCGTCCGCGCGACCGCCGCCGCCCTTCCCGCCGCGGGCCCCTCGGGCGGCACCCGCTGGCTGCACAACACCGCCCCCGCGGGAGCCCTGCCGAAGGCCGGCCCCTCCGGGCGCCTCCCGCTGGTCGTCGCGAACGCCGTCGAGGCCCGCCAGCTCACCGGCGCCACCGATGTCACCGAGGCCGCCCGGGTGCTGGCCGAACGCGCCGAGGGCGCCGTGGTCACCCTCGGCGGCGAGGGTGCTCTGGTCGCCGTGGACGGCACGTCGACCCGACTGCCCGCCCCCGCGGTCCGGGTGGTCGACACCACCGGTGCGGGCGACGTGTTCTGCGGCGCCCTCGCCGCCGCGCTCGCCCGCGGCGCCGCGCTGCCCGACGCGGTCGCCACCGCCGTCGCCGCCGGGGCCTTCGCCGTCACCGGCCTCGGCGCGCGCGGCGCCCTGCCCCGCCCGGACGACCTCTGACCCCTCGTCGCGAAGCACGCACGCGAGGTGCCGCGCCCGCACGGCGCCCGTCGGGAAGCACCCGGCCCTCGCCCGCACAGCCCCGTCGGGGGCACCGGGCGGCCCCGGCGCCCCCGACGGGGGACGTCCGCCCCCGCTACGGGCGGCCCATGAACGCCGGGTAGTAGCCGCTGCTGATCCCCGAGATCCGGACGTTGGTCCCGGGCCGCGCGGCCTCGACGTACCGGTTTTCGCCCAGGTAGATCGCCACGTGCTGGATGCCCCGGGCGGTTCCGTCCGGCGCCCAGAACAGCAGGTCACCGCGGCGCAGCTGGCTCGCCCCGATCGGCGTGGTCGCCGCGTACTGGTCGTTGGCCACGCGCGGCAGGTCGATCCCGCCGCGCCGGAAGGACTGCTGCACCAGGCCCGAGCAGTCGTAGCCGTCCGGCCCGTTGCCGGCCCGGCGGAACGGTACGCCCAGCTGGGCGAGGGCGAACTGCACGGCGGTCTCGACGTTCCGGTCCTCCGCCACCGAGTCGTCGGAGTAGCCCGAGCCCGCGGAATCCGACGAGGAGCCGCCGCCGGTGCGGTCCAGGTAGATGTCGTAGTGCGAGGTCCAACGCCACTCGCCCTTGCTGTTGCGGAACCAGTAGCGCGAGCCGTCCCAGCCCTGCCTGATCCCGCCCGAGGACTTGCTCGTGGCCTTGGCGGCGGACGGCGAGCCGCCCCCGGTGCGGGCCACGTACACGCTGTAGTGCGACGTCCAGCGCCACTGCCCCTGACTGTTCTTGAACCAGTACCGGGAGCCGTCCCACCCGGCGTGCGCCGGGGCGGGCTCGGCGGCCGCGGGGCTGACGCCGGCGCCGAGGCCGATCACGCCCGCGCCGGTCGCGATCACGGCCACCATGGCTATCCCCCGACGGAGCCGCGCGGAGCGGGACGGACGGGAGGTGCGGACGGTGGCAGCGTGCTGCTGCCCGGTCGGTTCGCCGGCGGCCTCCGGCGCGCCGGTGTTGACGGTGGTCATCGTGCTGACTTCCTTCACTGCTGCGGGTCGCTGCGGACTGCAGCGGATTGCTGTGACCGGCCAGGACTGGCCGTGCTTGTCGGCAGAGTCCCCGTCCGGCACGCCGCGGCTTCCGGTCCTGCGACCGGAAGCCGCGGCGTGCCGCCCGGGGATTCGGTTCTGCCTGCGTGTCACGTTAGGCACGCGTCCGCTCACTGCGCGCAGTGGAGTGCGCCAATGGAAGGGTCACCGGTGGTGAGCACCGACGGCGCATCAGGGTGAACGGCCGTCATCGGAGGGGGCGTCCGAAGCCCCCCTCGTCAGTGGCCGCCGGCCTCCGCCAGCAGCTGCTTCTTCAGCACCTTTCCCAGCGCGTTCCTGGGCAGTTCGGGCACCAGGACGACCCGGCGCGGCCGCTTGTGCACCGAGAGCCGCTCCGCCACGAAGGCCGTCAGCTGGTCCCCCGTCACGGCGCCGTCCGGAATGACGTACGCGACGATCGCCTGTCCGAGGTCCTCGTCCGGCACGCCGACCACCGCCGCGTCGGCGACCGCCGGGTGGTCGCGCAGCGCGGCCTCCACCTCGCCCGCGCCGATCCGGTAGCCGCCGCTCTTGATCAGGTCGACCGAGGCACGGCCGACGATCCGGTGGAAGCCGTCCGCCCCGATCACCGCCACGTCGCCGGTGCGGAACCAGCCGTCCGCCGTCCACGCCTCGGCGTCCGCGTCCGGCCGGTTGAGGTAACCGCTGAACAGCGTCGGGCCGCAGACCTGGAGTTCGCCGACGCTCTCCCCGTCACTGGGCACCGGCGCGCCGTCCTCGCCGACCAGCCGGGTGCGGACCCCGTCCACCGGCAGCCCGACGCTGCCGGGGCGCCGCTCGCCGTCCGCCCGGATGCTGACGGTGATCAGCGACTCGGTCATCCCGTACCGCTCGATCGGGGCGTGCCCGGTGAGCGCCGCCAGCTTCTCGAACACCGGGACGGGCAGCGGCGCGCTGCCGGAGACCAGCAGCCGGGCCGCGGCGAGGCGGGCCGCCGCCTCCTGGTCCGCCGCCACCCGCGACCAGACGGTGGGCACGCCGAAGTACAGGCTGCCGCCGGCCGCCGCGTACCCCGCCGGGGTGGGCCGCCCGGTGTGCACCAGGCCGCTGCCGGTGCGCAGGGCGCCGAGCACGCCGAGCAGCAGCCCGTGCACGTGGAACAGCGGCAGGCCGTGCACGAGGATGTCCTCGGCGGTCCACTGCCAGGCGGCGGCGAGGGCGTCCAGGTCCGCGGCGATCGCCTCACGCCGGATCACCACGCCCTTGGGCGCGCCGGTGGTGCCCGAGGTGTAGAGCACGAAGCCGGTCGACGCGGCGTCCGGCTCGGCGTGGGTGGTGGCGGAGCGCTGCGCGGGGTCGACCGGCAGCCCCGCCACCGAGGTGCCCTGCGGGAGCGCCTCCCCGACGGCGTGCGCGAGCAGTGCCGCGCCCGAGTCCCGCAGGATGTGCTCGCGCTCCTTGGGCCCCGAGTCGGGCGGCAGCGGCACCACCGGGACGCCCGCCAGCAGGCCTCCGACCACGGCGGTGACGGTCTCGACGGTGGGCCGGGCGAGCACCGCGAGCGCCGGGGCGCCGGCCACCCGGTCGGCGACGGCGGTCGCCGCGCCCAGCAGGTCCTCCCGGGAAAGCGCCCGACCGTCGATCCGCAGCGCCTCCGCCGTGTCGCCGAAACCGCCCTGAAGTGCCGTCAGCAGTGCCATGCCACCGTCCTCGCCTCGTCCCACGCCACCGCGCCGCGCCCGTGCGCCACGCGCTCGATCCGCGCGCCCCGCCTCCGCGTCACGCGCCGGCGCCGACTCTACGGGCCGCCGCTCCACCCGCCGTGCTCCGGGGACGACCGGACGGGGACGACGGGGTGGCTCCGAGGAGGGAGGGCGGACAACCGGCAACGACGGAGGGCGTGGCACCGAGCACCCGGCGCCACGCCCTCCGAACCTTCCCGCGGGATCAGGCCTTGCGGGCCTTCACCTCGGCGGTGAGCTGCGGCAGCACCTGGAAGAGGTCGCCGACCACGCCGTAGTCGGCGAGCTCGAAGATCGGGGCCTCGGGGTCCTTGTTGACGGCCACGATGGTCTTCGAGGTCTGCATGC
>NZ_JBEXWT010000065.1:0-51906 GCF_040629945.1 Kitasatospora sp. NPDC005856
CACCGCCGAGCGCGCCGACGTCCTCGCCGAGCACGTGCACCGTCGGGTCCTCGCGCATCGCGTCCCGCAGCGCGGAGTTGAGCGCCTGCGCCATGCTGGCGGTGCGCACCGGAGTGCTGGAGGTGTGCCGCGCAGCGGCTCCGCCAAGGGTGGGGGTGGGTGACGGGTGGGACATCAGTGCTGCACCTCGGCCTCGGCGGCCAGCTCGGCGGACAACTGGGCGGCCTGCTCCCGCAGTTGGGGGGTCGGCTCGGCGTAGACGTGGGCGAACAGGGCCATCGGGTCGAGCTCGGGGTCGGCGTGGAACTGGGCCCGCATCCGGGCCGCCAGCGCCTCCGCCTCGTCGGCCGCCTCCCGCTCCAGCCGGTCGTCCAGCACCCCGAGCCCGCGCAGCGCGCGCTCCATCAGCAGGATCGGGTCGTGCTCGCGCCAGGCGGCGACCTCGGGCTCGGTGCGGTAGCGGGTGGCGTCGTCGGCGTTGGTGTGGGCGTCGATCCGGTAGGTCAGCGCCTCGACCAGCGTCGGGCCGCCGCCGGCCCGGGCCCGCTCGACCGCCTCGGTCAGCACCGCGTGCACGGCGGGCGCGTCGTTGCCGTCCACCAGCCGGCCCGCCATGCCGTAGCCGACGGCCTTGTGGGCCAGGCTCGGCGCGGCGGACTGGGCGCTGAGCGGGACGGAGATCGCGTAGCCGTTGTTCTGCACCAGGAAGACCACGGGGGCGCCCAGCACGGCCGCGAAGTTCAACGCCTCGTGGAAGTCGCCCTCGCTGGTGCCGCCGTCGCCGAGCATCGCCAGGGCGACCACCGGCTCGCCGCGCAGCCGGGCGGCGTGCGCCAGTCCGACGGCGTGCGGGGCCTGGGTGGCGAGCGGGGTGCAGAGCGGGGCGGTACGCGTCGCCCGCGGGTCGTAGCCGGTGTGGGCGCTGCCGCGCAGCAGGGTCAGCGCCTCCAGCGGGTCGACCCCGCGGGAGACCACCGCAAGGGTGTCGCGGTAGCTGGGGAAGAGCCAGTCCTGCTCGCCGAGCGCCAGCGCGGCGGCGACCTGGCAGGCCTCCTGGCCGGTGGACGCCGGGTAGACGGCGAGCCGGCCCTGTTTGGTCAGGGTGGTGGCCTGCTGGTTGTAGCGCCGGCCCACCACCAGGCGGCGGTAGAGCTCGCGCAGCAGGGCCGGATCGTGCTTCTCCAGCGCCGGAGTGCCGAGCGCCCGGACGGGGGACGGGTCCGGGAGGAGCGGCGCCGGGTCGGTGCGGGGGGCGGTGGCCCCGGGCAGCCAACCGGGCACGCTCGTGTGGTGTCTGTGGTCGAGAACGGTCATCTCGGGGCACCTCCAGGGGTGGCGGGGGCTCCCTACCGATTGTTCGGTCGTCTGTTCATCTTGACCAGAAGCGTGACAAGGTGGTGGACATTCGGCCTGTTCGGCGGTCGACTGGTGGCAGTGCGTCCAATCGGTGGGGGTGGGGGGTCATGTCGGCTGAACAGATGTCCAGACTCGACCGGGTCGACCGGGCGATCCTGCGACTGCTGCAGCAGGACGGTCGCGCCTCCATCCGCTCGGTGGCCGAGCGGGTGCACGTGTCCCGGGCCAACGCGTACGCCCGGATCTCCAGGATGGTCGAGGACGGCGTCATTCGCGGCTTCACCGCCAGGGTGGACCACGAACGGGCCGGTCAGGCCGCGTCCGCGTACGTCACCCTGAAGATCGTCCAGAACTCCTGGCGGACGGTGCGCGAGCAGCTGCTGGAGCTGCCCGGAGTGGCGCACATCGCGCTGGTCGGCGGGGACTTCGACGTCCTGCTGCTGGTGCACACCGCCGACAACCAGGCCCTGCGGGAGCTGGTGCTGGGCAGCATCCAGTCCATCCCCCAGGTGCTCGGCACCCGCACCATGCTGGTCTTCGAGGAGACCGACCAGGTGCCGCCGCTCTGACCAGCCGGTCGGCCGGTCAGCACAGACGGTCAGCACAGGACGGTCAGCACAGGCCGGTCGGTCAGTCGGGCAGAGCCGGCCGGTCGGTAGCCACAGGCCGGTCGGTCAGCGCGGGCCGGCCGCTCAGCGCGCCCGCAGCCCGTCGAAGGCCAGGTGGACCACCGCGTCCGCGACCCCGTCCGCGGCCTTGAGCCCCGGCCGGTACCACTCCACGATCGAGTTGATCATCCCGAACAGCAGCCGGGTGGCCAGCCGCGGCTCCACGTCCGCGCGCAGCGCGCCGTCCGCGACCGCCGCCCGCAGCAGCTCGGCCACCTGGTGGTCGAAGTCCCGCCGGCGCTCCAGCGCCCACAGCTCGGTGGCCGTGTTGCCCCGCACCCGCAGCAGCAGCGTCACGTACGGCAGCTCGTCCAGCAGCACCTCGGCGGTGCGCCGCACCACGTGCTCCAGCCGCTCCACCGCCGGGCCCTCGACCGCGGCCGGCTCGGCCAGGATCGCGAACAGCCCGTCCAGCGCCCGCCCGACCGCCAGTCGCAGCAGCTCCTCCTTGCCGCGCACGTGGTGGTAGATGGAGGACTTGGAGATCCCGGCCGCCCGGGACAGGTCCTCCATGGAGGTGCCGTCGTAGCCGCGCTCGTTGAACACGTCGACGGTCACCGCGAGCAGTGACTCCACGGTGTAGGCGGTGCGCGTGGTGTGATCGGCCATCCTCCGAGTATCCCCGGCCGCCTCCCGCGTTACGCGATCGGGTCCGACTGGTCCACACCAACCGGCAGGGGCAGGCCCTAGACTCTCCGGACGATCCGTCCACGTCCAGAGCACTGGGGTCCACGGCTGATGAACGCAATACCGGCAGTCGCCTCCGACATGCCAGAACAGCGCAGCGGGGAGCCGGCGGACACCGCACGCAGCTGGCAGGAGCGCGGCCGCGCCCTGGTGATCCGCTTCGGACCGGCCGTGTGGTGCTACGCGGTGCTGAAGCTGGTCGGTTTCACCGTCTTCATGAAGCTGCTCTCGTTCGCCGGGGACTACGCCAAGAAGCCGGCCCGCTTCGGCGGCGGCGCCAACCCCTGGGACGTGCTGGCCACCTGGGACGGCTGGTGGTACCAGCAGGTGGCGCAGTTCGGCTACCACCCGGCGCTCGTCCCGATCCCCAACGGCACGCTCGGCTACACCATCGAGCAGAACTCGGCCGCCTTCTTCCCGCTCTACCCGGGCCTGATGCGGATGGTCTCGGAGGTGACCGGCCTCGGCCTGTACGGCGCCGGGATGCTGGTCTCCGTGGTGTCCTCGCTGTTCGCCGCGGCCGGCATCTACGCCGTGGTGGAGAAGCTCACCGGCGACGCGCGCTCGGGCGTGATCGCGGCCGGCCTGTGGGCGATCGTCCCGGGTTCGGGCGCCGAGTGGGCCGTCTACTCGGACTCGCTGTTCGTCGCGCTGGCCGCCTGGGCCTGCTACTGCGTGATGACCAAGCAGTGGATCGCGGCCGGGGCGATCGCCCTGGTCGCCGGGCTCAACCGGCCCACCGCCGCGGCCCTGATCGGCGCCGTCGGCCTGGCCGCGATCGTCGAGCTGTACCGCCGGGAGAGCGGCGTCCTGCGCCCGCTGACCGCGATGGTGCTGGCCCCGGTCGGCCTGCTCGGCTACGTCGGCTGGGTGGGCTGGCGGACCGGCGAGTGGGGCGGCTACTTCCGGATCCAGCGCGACGCCTGGATGCACTACTTCGACTGGGGCCAGGGCACCTGGCACGCGATCCGCGGGGTGATGCTGGGCCGCAGCGACTACCCGTACGGCTTCCCGGCACCGGACCTCCTCGCCACCCTGATCGTGTTCAGCCTGCCGGTGCTGATCGTGCTGCTGTTCCGGCTGCGCCCGCCGCTGGTGCTGACCGCCTACACCCTGGCCACGATCGTCTCGGTGCTCGGCAGCCTCGGCATCTTCGGCAACGTCTCGCGCTACCTGATGCCCGTGTTCCCGCTGTTCATCGCGCTGGCGGTGGCGATGCGCAAGCTGAGCCTGCCGGTGCTGGCCACCGTCCTGGGCACCGGAGCCGTCGCCTCCGGCTGGTACGCCGGGTACCTCATCTTCGAGCTCGGCGTGCCGTAGACCGGAACCACCCGATGCCACCGGGGGGCGCGTCCACGACGGACGCGCCCCCCGTGCTTTTCCCCGGATTCCCCCACTGCACCCCCTTGAGCCGACCGATCGTTCGGTTACTCTGTGACGTGTCCCGTCCTGCTTTTCGAGGCCCTCCGAGGAGCGCACAGATGTCCGCAGCGGTCACCCACCCCCTCGTCAGCGAGCTGGTCGAGCGCCACCAGGCCACCCTGGACGCCGCGCTCGCCGCCGCCGCCGAGCGCGACTACTGGTCGCCCTACCCCGAGTTCCCGAAGGCGTACGGCGAGAGCGGCCCGGCGGACGGCAAGGCCGCCTTCGACGCCCTGCTCGGCAAGCCCTTCACCCTCGACGGCCACCCCACCGACGGCGACCAGGTCGGCGGCGAGGCCTCCCCGTACGGCGTCGAGCTGGGCATCACCTACCCGCACGCCGCCCCGGACGCGCTGATCGCCGCGCTCACCGCCGCCCGCCCCGGCTGGGCCGCCGCCACCCCGCTGGAGCGCGCCGCCGTCTGCCTGGAGATCCTGCACCGGATCAACGCCCGCTCCCACGAGTTCGCCCAGGCCGTCATGCACACCACCGGCCAGGCCTACGGCATGGCCTTCCAGGCCGGCGGCCCGCACGCCCAGGACCGCGGCCTGGAGGCCGTCGCCTACGCCTACGCCGAGCAGACCCGGCTGCCGCGGCAGGCCGGCTGGACCAAGCCGCAGGGCAAGCGCGACCCGCTGGTGATGACCAAGGAGTTCACCGTCGTCCCGCGCGGCCTCGCGCTGCTGATCGGCTGCAACACCTTCCCCACCTGGAACGGCTACCCGGGCCTGTTCGCCTCGCTGGCCACCGGCAACCCGGTGCTGGTCAAGCCGCACCCGCGGGCCGTGCTGCCGCTGGCGCTGACCGTGCGGATCGCCCGCGAGGTGCTCGCCGAGGCCGGCTTCGACCCCAACCTGGTCTGCCTGGCCGCCGAGCACGAGGGCGGCACCGTCGCCCAGGCGCTCGCCGTCCGCCCGGAGATCAAGCTGATCGACTACACCGGCTCCACCGCCTTCGGCGACTGGCTGGAGGAGCACGCCAAGCAGGCGCAGGTGTACACCGAGAAGGCCGGCGTCAACGCGGTGGTGATCGACTCCACCGACGACTACAAGGGCATGCTGGGCAACCTCGCCTTCGCGCTCTCGCTCTACAGCGGCCAGATGTGCACCACCCCGCAGAACGTGCTGATCCCGCGCGGCGGCATCACCACCGACCAGGGCGACAAGTCCTACGACCAGGTGGTCACCGACCTGGCCGGCGCCATCGAGGGCCTGCTGTCCGACGACACCCGCGCCGCGGCGATCCTCGGCGCCGTGGTCAACCCCGGAGTGCTGCAGCGCTCGGCCGCCGCGGCCGGCGGCGAGTACGGCGAACTCGCCCTCGCCCCGCGCACGGTGACCTCGCCGGACTTCCCCGGCGCGACCGTCCGAACCCCCGCACTGGTCAAGCTCGACGCCGACAAGCCGGACGACCGCGCCGTCTTCCGCAGCGAGTGCTTCGGCCCGGTCTCCTTCGCCGTCGCCGTCGAGTCCAGCGCCGCCGCGGTCGAGTTGCTGCGCACCACGGTCCGCGAGAAGGGCGCCATGACCGCCTCCGGCTACACCACCTCGCCCGAGGTGGAGGCACTGCTGGTCGAGGCCGCGCTGGACTCCGGCGTCTCGCTCTCGCTCAACCTCACCGGCGGGGTCTACCCCAACCAGACCGCCGCCTTCTCCGACCTCCACGGCACCGGCGCCAACCCGGCCGCCAACTCCGCCTACTGCGACGGCGCTTTCGTCGCCAACCGGTTCCGCACCGTGGAGATCCGCCGGCACGCCTGAGCCGTCCGATCCCCGCCCGGAGACGGGCCCGAGGCCCCGGCGGTCACCCACCGCCGGGGCCCGGCGGTTCACAGCCCCGACGGCGCCCGCGATGATGGAGGCTGGGAGAACGCCGGGAACGGCGTCCGACCGCCCTCCGAGGAACGGGAGCTGCATCCATGGCCGTGAAGCCGACGACCGAAACCGACGTCCTGATCGTCGGTGCCGGACCGACCGGACTGCTGCTGGCAGGCGACCTCGCCGCCGCCGGAGTCGGCGTCACCGTGCTGGAGAAGCGGGCCGCCGAGTCCAACCTCACCCGGGCCTTCGCCGTGCACGCCCGCAGCCTGGAACTGCTGGACGCCCGGGGCCTGGCCGAGGAGCTGATCGCCACCGGCCGTCCGCTCTCCGAGCTGAGGATGTTCGACCGCTTCGGCGTCGACCTCGCCTCGCTGCCCACCCGCTTCCCGTTCGTCCTGATCACCCCGCAGTACAACGTCGAGCGGCTGCTGCTGGAGCGCGCGGAGCAGGCCGGTGCGACCGTGCTGCGCGGCGCCGAGGTCACCGGGCTGCGGCAGGACGCCGAGGGCGTCACGCTGGAGACCCGGGACGGGCGGAGCCACCGCGCCGCGTACGCCGTCGCCACCGACGGCGCCCACTCCACCGTCCGCGACCTGCTGGGCATCCCGTTCCCCGGGGAGTCGGTGGTCGACTCGGTGGTGCTGGCCGACGTCCGGCTCGACCGCGAGCCCGCCCAGGCGATCACCGTCGGCGCCAACCAGGCCGGCTTCGCCTTCATCGCCCCGTTCGGCGACGGCTGGTTCCGGATCATCGCCTGGGATCGCGAGGAGCGGTACCCCGACGGCACCACCCCCACCACCGAGCAGCTCACCGCCCTCACCCGGGCCATCCTCGGCGAGGACTACGGCCTGCACGAGGTGCGCTGGAGCTCCACCTTCCACAGCGACGAGCGCCAGGCCCCCAACTACCGCTCCGGCCGGGTCTTCCTGGCCGGCGACGCCGCGCACTGCCACTCCCCGGCCGGCGGCCAGGGCATGAACACCGGCCTCCAGGACGCCGCCAACCTGTCCTGGAAGCTCGCCGCCGCGCTCCGGGGCCACGCCACCGACGCCCTGCTGGACACCTACCAGACCGAGCGGCACCCGGTCGGGAAGACGGTCCTGCGCACCTCCGGCGCGCTGATCCGGCTGGCGCTCGCCGAGTCCGCCCCCACCCGCGCCCTGCGCGGGGCGCTCACCGCGCTGGGCAGCCACCTCGACCCGGTCACCGAGCGCGGCGCCAGGCTGGTCTCCGGCATCGGCATCTCCTACCCCGCTCCCAAGGACGCCCACCCGCAGACCGGCAAGCGCGTCCCGGACCTGCGGCTGACCGCCCTGAGCAAGCCCGTCGAGGGCGCCCCGGCCGCTCCCGAGCGGCTCTACGAGGCGCTGCGCGCCGGGAAGTTCGTCCTGGTCAGCAATGACGAGCTGGCCGCCGCCGAGCCCTGGGCCGACCGCATGGTCTCCGCCGCCCCCGCCGACCCGCACGGCAAGCTGCGCGACACCGTCCTGCTGATCCGTCCGGACGGCTACGTCGCCTGGGCGGCCGTCGACCCCGGCCAGGGAGAGCTCCGCGCCGCCCTCGCCGACTGGCTCGGCACCCCGGCCTGACACCCCACCGGGCGGGCGCCCGACCCACCGCGCGCCCGCCCGCACACCCCGGCCCGCCGCTCCGTCACCGCCCAGCCCGCGCAGCGGCCCCTCCCACCGCCGGTCGGCCCGGGGCTCAGCCCCGGGCCTTCACATAGTGCCGCGCCGCCTTCGCCCGGTTCCCGCACACCGCCATCCGGCACCAGCGCCGGCGGCCGTTCTGCGAGGTGTCGAAGAAGTACAGGATGCACGCCTCGTGCGCGCACTGCTTGATCCGCTGGGCCCCCCGCTCCAGCAGGTCCAGGAAGTCGTCCGCCGCCAGCCAGGAGGCGAGCCACTCGGGCCGGTCCACCTCGACGTGCTCGGTCGGCCCCTGCCGGCCGAGCTCGCGGCGCAGCCGCCCGTGCCGCAGCACACCGTTCAGCCGGGCCACCGCCTCGGCGCCCAACTCGCCCTGCCCGCACAGTTCCCGGACGGCTCCGGCGATCACCTCACGGGTCTCCCGCAGGGCGGACAGCCCCGGCTCCGAGGCCCGGCAGCGGTCCGCGAGGCCGGCCGACGACAGCCATATCCCGTAGCCGTCCGGTTCGGCGAGCAGGTCGTTGACGGGCGTTCCGGCCCAGCGGGTGTTGAGCAGGTCGAGCGCGAGCGGCTCGCCGATCAGCGGTCGCGGGTCCCTCGGATCCGGCTGCACGTCAGTCATCGCCCTCCCTCTGCTCGGCCCGATTCTACGGCCGCCCCCTCAGCCCGAACCGGTCTGGACCGGTGCCGGAACCGCGGCCATTCACCGTATGGAACCACCGGGTTTCCCACTCTCCACACTTGACTGTTTTTTAGCAACGAATTGCCAGGCCATGAGCCACTTCGCACACGAGTTCTGTCATGTTCGAGCCAGCGTTCTCGACCCCCTGAACGCCTGGCCCCTTGCCGGCCCCCACAGCCGGCCAGAGGAGGATCCGTTGCGTCCCCGCTCCCTTGCCCTCGCCGCGGCGATAGCCGTGCTGCCGCTGACCGCCGTCTCGCTCGGTGTCTCCACCGCGCAGGCCGCCACGCCCAACGCCACGCCGCGCGTCGCCCTGCCGAACACCGTGAACCCCGCGGTGGCCCACTCGGAGAAGAAGGGTGACGTCCCGGCCGAGCAGCAGATCGCGGTGTCCGTCAGCCTGAAGCTGCGTGACTCCGACGCGCTGGACCGCTTCCTCGCCGCCGTCGCCACCCCGGGCACCCCGGAGTTCGGCACGTACCTGACGCCGGAGCAGTTCACCGCGCGGTTCGGCCCGACCCAGGCCGCCGTGGACCAGGTCAGGACGTACCTGACCCAGCAGGGCCTGACCGTCACCGAGGTGAGCGCCAACCGCCAGAGCGTCAGCGCCCACGGCACCGCCGCGCAGATCTCGCAGGCCTTCGGCACCCACGAGAGCGCGTACGTCGACCCGCAGATGCAGCGCTCGTTCTTCGCCAACGACGCCGCCGCCTCGATCCCGTCCGACCTGGCCGCCGTGGTCCAGGGCGTCAGCGGCCTGGACGACCACCCGGTCCGCAAGACCCACCTGGTCAAGCCGGGCTCGCTCAGCCCGAACGCCGCCACCGCGACCCCGAGCGGCACCTCCCCGGCCCAGTACACCGGCGCCTACAACCTGAACAGGACCGGCGCGGACGGCACCGGCGTCACCGTCGCCCTCTGGGAGTTCGACGGCTACAGCAAGACCAACCTGACCACCTACGACTCGCAGTACGGCCTGACCGGCCCGGCCGTCTCCACCGTCTCGGTGGACGGCGCCAACTACGACTCGAAGCCCGGCGAGGGCCAGGGCGAGGTCGAGCTGGACAGCGAGATCGTGCGCGGCGCGGCGCCCAAGGCCACCCAACTGATCTACGAGGCCCCCAACAGCGACCAGGGCGAGATCGACATGGCCAACAAGATCGTGGCCGACAACAAGGCCTCGGTCATCTCGATCTCCTGGGGCTCCTGCGAGCCGGACACCACCCCGGCCTCGATGACCGCGGTCGACAACGCCTTCAAGCAGGCCGCCGCCCAGGGCATCTCGATCTTCTCCGCCTCCGGTGACGACGGCTCCCGCGACTGCACCCGCTCCACCAGCGGCTCCACCGTCAAGGCGGTCGACTTCCCGGCCTCCAGCCCGCACCAGACCGGCGTCGGCGGCACCAACCTCAAGGTCTCCAGCAGCAACACCTACTCCTCGGAGAGCGCCTGGAGCACCGCCGGCGGCGGCGTCTCCACCGTCTTCGCCAAGCCGAGCTGGCAGACCGGCACCGGCGTCAGCGGCACCATGCGCACCGTCCCGGACGTCTCCTCCAACGCCGACCCGGCCAGCGGCTTCGCGATCTACACGGCCGGCGGCTGGCAGGTCTACGGCGGCACCAGCGCGGCCGCGCCGCTCTGGTCGGGCTACGCCGCCCAGTTCAACCAGAAGGCCAAGGCCGCCGGGCAGCCGGTCCTCGGCGAGGCGAGCCCGCGGCTGTACGCGGTCGCGAACAGCGGCAGCTACGGCAGCACCTTCCACGACGTGACCACCGGCTCCAACCAGGACTTCCCCGCGAAGGCCGGCTACGACCAGGTCACCGGCTGGGGCTCCCCGGTCGCCGACGCGCTGACCACCGCCCTGCTGGGCGGCGGCACCACCCCGCCGTCCGGCGGCTGCACCGCCGCCCAGCTCGTCACCAACGGCGGCTTCGAGACCGGCACCGCCTCCCCGTGGACCGCCTCCAGCGGCGTGGTCGACAACAGCTCCTCCCAGGCGGCCCACTCGGGCAGCTGGAAGGCCTGGATGAACGGCTACGGCTCGGCCCACACCGACACCGTGTCGCAGACCGTCTCGATCCCGGCCGGCTGCGCCTCCGCCAAGCTGACCTTCTGGCTGCACATCGACACCGCGGAGACCGGCACCACCGCGTACGACAAGCTGACCGTCCAGGCCAACAGCACCACGCTGGCGACCTACTCCAACGTGAACGCCGCCGCCGGGTACGTGCAGCGCACCCTGGACCTGACCTCCTTCGCCGGCCAGACCGTGACCATCAAGTTCACCGGCACCGAGGACTCGTCCCAGCAGACCAGCTTCGTGATCGACGACGTCGCCCTGAACGTCGGCTGATCACCGGCCCGGCCGGGCACCGGCCCGGCTGATCACCATCCGGACTGATCACCAGCCGGCCGCACCACCGAACCCCCGCCGGGGCGGAGCCGTCAGGGCCCGCCCCGGCGGTGTCCGTACGGGCCCGCCCACCACGGTGGGCGGGCCCGGAACCGCGACCGGTGTTTCCGGACTGTTTCAAGATCGATAACCCTTCGGTTCACCTGCCGTGACCACTGTCATACGCACGACTGATGACGTAGCCTCTCGACCGTGCATAGGGTTCCCCCAAGCTCGGTGAAGCCGCTGGCGGCGCGCCCCGGCGCCGACCCGGTCCCACCGAACTCACCTGGTGGGGAGGGTCACCGCATGGCCGCACAACAGCCTCAGGACGCCGCGCGTCTGCGGCTGGTCGGGTCGCACACGGAGCGCCCCGGACCGGCTCCCGCCACCGTCCCCGCCCCGTCGCCCGGCCGGCTCGCCCCCGTCGGCGGCTTCGCGGACACCCTGCACCTGGCCATCGAGGCCAGCGGCCTCAGCCTGGACCGCATCCGCGCCGCCCTCGCCGCCCGCGGGGTCAGGGTCAGCGTCACCACCCTGAGTTACTGGCGGCGCGGCCGCAGCCAGCCCGAGCGGGCCAGCTCGCTGCGCGCCGTCCACCTGCTGGAGGAGCTGCTCGGCCTGCCGCACAGCGCGCTCTCCTCGCTGCTCGGCCCGCCGCGCCCGCGCGGCCGCTGGGCCGCCGCGGCCACCACCAGCCACCTCGGGCTGGAGGACGTCTGGCCGGGCGAGCAGGAGATCGCCAACATCTTCGCCGAGCTGGACGCCCCGCCGGCCGGCGAGCTGGAGCGGCTGAGCATCCACGACTCCTACTACGTGGACGCCGAGCGGCGCGGCAACCTGCTGCGGATGCGCCAGGTGGTGCGCGCCACGGTCGGCGGCGTCGGCCGCTGCCTGGTGGTGCACATGGCCGACGAGGAGGCGGCCGGCTGCCCCGAGATCACCTCGGTGCGGCACGGCCGGCTGGGCCGGGTGCGCCGCCGCCCCGAGGCCGGGCTGATCGTCGGCGAGCTGATGCTGGACCGCCCGCTCGGCCTCGGCGACAGCACGGTCTTCGAGTACGAGGTGGAGATCCCGCCCGGCGGCCCGACCATGGAGTACAGCCGCCGCTTCGCCTCCCCGGTGCGCGAGTACGTGCTCCAGGTGCACTTCGACCCGGCGGCCGTCCCGGCGCACTGCGAGCGCTACGACCGCGAGCCGGGCGCCGACGTCGACCACCGCCGCGAGCAGCTGTGGATCGGCGCCTCGGCGAGCGCCCACGTCCTGGCCCCGGACCAGCAGCCGGGCCACATCGGCATCCGCTGGGAGTGGGCCTGACCCTTCCCCTGCCCAGCCCCGTCGGGACCATCAGGCCCCGGCGGGGCTCTCGCGTTCCCGCCCCCGGAAAAACCTAACCCCTCCCACGCCTTGAACCGGTTGACGGTGCATCACCTAACTTCTACTCTCGTGAGTACCGGTTAGGCAGCAGCCTCGTCGGACGCCGACCCCTCCGGGAGTGACCAGGCATGTCCACCACCACCCAGCTCCGCACCCTGCAGACCGGCCACGTGGGACTGAACGTCACCGACCTGGCCCGCTCGCTCGACTTCTACCGCACCGTCTTCGGCCTGGAGGTCACCGCCGAAGGCACCGACCCCGAGCGCCGCTACGCCCTGCTCGGCCGGGACGGCCGCCTGGTGGTGACGCTCTGGCAGCAGAGCGAGGGCACCTTCGCCACCACCGGCCCGGGCCTGCACCACCTCTCCTTCGAGGTCGAGAGCCTCGAGGAGGTCCGCGCCACCGAGCGGCTGCTGCGCGAGCTCGGCGCCGGGTTCGCCTACGACGGCGTCGTCCCGCACAGCGAGGGCTCGGCCTCCGGCGGCATCTTCTTCACCGACCCGGACGGCATCCGGCTGGAGGTCTACACCCGCGGCGGCGTGGACGGGACCGAGGCCGCCGCCCCTCACACCGACGCCCCGACCTGCGGCTTCTTCTAGAACACCGCCGGGGAGCCGACCATGACCACCAGCACGCCGTACCACCCCGGCGAACGGACCGCCCAGGCCCGGGCCGGCCGGACGGACCGCGCCGACCACGCCGGCCGGTCGATCCGCAGCACCGTCCCGGCGGTCGCCGCCCGCTTCCTGACCGAACGCCGGATGCTGGTCATCGGCGCCGAGGACCGGAACGGCCGGGTCTGGGCCACCCAGCTGGCCGGCCCGGCCGGCTTCCTCTCCGCCCCGGACGAACGCACCCTGGCCGTCGCCGCCCTCCCGGCCGGGGACGACCCGCTGGCCGGGGCACTGGAGCGCCCGGCCCGGGTCGGCACCATCGCCCTGGACCCGGCCGGCCGGCGCCGGATGCGGCTCAACGGCCGCTCCGTCCCGGACGGCCGCGGCGGGCTGCTGGTGCACGCCGAGGAGGTGGTCGCCAACTGCCCGAAGTACATCCAGCGCCGCACCCCGACGGACCGACCGGCCGCCGGCCCGCCCCGCGCGGTCGCCACCGGCCCGGTGCTGACCACCGCGCAGCGCCTGGCGGTGGCCACCGCGGACACCTTCTTCATCGCCACCACCGGCCCGGACGGCAGCGTGGACGCCTCCCACCGCGGCGGCTTCCCCGGCTTCCTGGAGCCGGTGGCGCCGGACCGGCTGCGCTGGCCGGAGTACGCGGGCAACAGCATGTTCCTGACGCTCGGGAACCTGGAGCTGGACCCGCGCGCCGGCCTGCTGCTGCCGGACTGGGAGACCGGCGGGGCGCTGCTGGTGACCGGCGAGGCCCGCACCGACTGGTCCGAGGAGGCCCGGCGGGGCGTCCCGGGTGCCGAACGGACCGTCGAACTGACCGTCACCGGCGTCGTCGAGCTGGTCGACGCCACCCCGCTCGGCTGGACCGACCCGGAGTACTCGCCCGCCCTTCCCCGCTGACGGCGCCCCGCGCCTCGTCCTTCCTACCCGCTCCCGCCCACCCGCGCCACGCCCGGAGTCCGAACGGGTCTCACTCGTTCGGACCATCCCACCGTGACGCATTCCGTCCGCTTTGGGACCTTGGTCCCGGTAACACGCGGAATCGGGCCGGGAAGGCCACTCCTGTCCCGCCGTCAGGCGGCGACCCGGAAGACCGCAGGAAAGAGGCGGAGCATGACCCTGACCGACCCCCTGTCCCCGCTCATCGAGTTCGACGACGTCGAACCGGCGGAGGACTGCATATGCGGGGGCTGCAGCGCCCGCCGACGCGCCCGGCGGCACGCCGCGCCGGTCCACGAGGGCGGCCACGCCGCCGCCCGCAGCGTCCGCCGCCGGGCCGCCGTCCTGATGGCCGCCGTGGGCACCGCGATAGGCGGCGGGACGGCCGCCGCCACCGCGGCCCCCGCCCCCACCCCGGGCGGCAACAGCTCCACCCGGTCGCAGACCCCCCAGGGCGAGGTCAGCGGCCTCCACGGCCGGAACTCCGGCGCCCGCTCCTTCGCCGCCCCGCAGACCGCCGCGGCGCCGGTCACCCGGGCCCAGATCATCCAGCGCGCCCAGACCTGGGTCGACCAGGGCGTGCCGTACAGCATGAGCCGCTACTGGTCGGACGGCTACCGCCAGGACTGCTCCGGCTTCGTCTCGATGGCCTGGGGCCTGGGCAGCAGCCAGACCACCTGGACCCTGCCCGACTTCGCGGAGCGGATCGCCAAGAACGACCTCCAGCCCGGCGACGTCCTGATCTACAACAACCCGGCCAACCCGCAGGCCGGGTCGCACGTGACGATCTTCGGCGGCTGGACCGACTCCTCCCGCACCAAGTACGTCGCCTACGAGCAGACCGGCCCTTCCACCCGGAAGCGCTCGACCCCGTACGCGTACTGGAACAACTCCGGCGGCTACGTCCCGTACCGCTACACCGGGCTCTCCGCCGGCAGCAACGACGGCGGCGGCACCTCCGCGACCGCCTTCCCCGGCACCACCAGGTTCGGCCCCGGGGCCGACAACGCGTACGTCACCAGGCTCGGCCAGATGCTGGTGCAGCGCGGCGGCGCCGCGTTCTACTCCGAGGGCCCCGGACCGCGCTGGGGCGAAGCCGACCGCAAGGCCACCCAGGCCTTCCAGCAGGCCCAGGGCTGGCGCGGCAGCGAGGCCGACGGCATCCCCGGCAAGGACACCTGGGACTACCTGGTCAACGGCAAGGGCCGCAACATCGACGGCGGCAACCGGCTGCCGCCCCCGCCGCCCGCCGGCGACGGCTCCGCCTTCCCCGGCGCGCGGTACTTCGGCCCCGGCCAGAACAACGACCACGTCCGCCGGCTCGGCGAACAGCTGGTCCGCAAGGGCTTCGGCGGCTCGTACGGCGTCGGCCCCGGCACCCGCTGGACGGAGAGCGACCGCCGGGCCGTCCAGGCCTTCCAGCAGGCCCAGGGCTGGCGCGGCAGCGAGGCCGACGGCTACCCGGGCCCCGACACCTGGCGCCGGCTCTTCTCCTGACGGCCCGCCCGAGGCGCGGCGCCCACCCGGGCACCGCGCCTCAGCGCTTCCCCGACATCCAGTGGAAGAGGCCCATCCCCACGCTGGTCGCCAGGTTGAAGCTGGACACCCCGGGCTGCATCGGCACCGCCACCAGGTGATCCGCGCGCGCCTTGAGCTCCGGCGACACCCCGTGCCGCTCGGTGCCGAAGACCAGCAGCGCCTCGTCCGGGAACGGCACGTCCCGGATGTCCGCCCCCTCCGGGTCCAGCACGTACAGGGGCCCGTCCGGCAGTTCCTCCGGGCCCAACCGCTCGACCGCGGTCGCGAAGTGCAGTCCCGCACTGCCCCGCAGCACGTTCGGGTGCCACGGGTCCAGGTCCCCGGTCGTCACCACCCCGGTGGCGCCGAACCCCGCCGCCAGCCGGATCACCGCCCCGACGTTCCCCAGGTTGCGCGGATTCTCCAGCACCACCACCGGCGCCCGCCGCGGCCGACGGGCCAGCACGGCCCGGTTCGCCGCCACCCCGGGCCGCCCCGCCAGCGCGGCCACCCCGGTCGGGTGCAACCGCGGCACCAGCCCGCGCAGCGCCTCCTCCGGCACCTCCACCGCGAGCCCCTCCAGCGCCGGCACGACATCCGGCGCCAACTCACCGGCCAAGGCCAGCAGGGCCCCCCGGTCGGCGGTCAGCACCCGCCGCACCTCACCGCCGAACCGCAGCGCGTGCTTCAGCGCGTGGAACCCGTCCAGCAGCACCGCCCCCGGCTCCCGCTCGGCCACCCGCCACGCCCGCACCAGCCCGTCCTCGTCCATGCCGTTCACTCTGCCACCCGCTCCGCGACCGGCCCCCCACCCTCCCGGGAGACCCCCTCCCCGGAGGACCCCCGCAAGGCCCGCTCCAGATCCCGCAGAGCCTGCCCCACCAACCGGGTCCCCGCCCGCACCACATCCCGCTGCACCCCCGCCGGCGCCCCCGCCAACCCCTCCTCCAACCACACCTGCGCGTCCCGCACCGCCCCGAACTCCACCGCCCGCCCCGTCAGCATCGCCGCCGCCGCGAGCGCCGTCGCCAGCCGCAGCTCCTCCGCGTACGCCTTCGTCCCCGGCACCGGTTCCGCGTCCCCCGCCGGCAGATGGGCCTCCAGCAGCACCGCCGCCCGCCCGAGGGCCCCCACCGCCGCCCGGGCCCGGTCGATCTGGCGCCGGCTCACCCCGGCCAGTCCGGACTCGTGCCGCCCCGGTTCGGCGTCGGCCCGCTGCATCGCCTGGAGCAGCTCGGAGCGCGCCTCCCGCGAGTCCAGCAGCGCGCTCCGCACCACCCGCCCGCGCGACGCCGCCGGCTCCTCGTAGCAGGCGATCACCGCCCCCGCGTACCGTCCGGCGGCCGCCAGCCACTCGGCGAGCCGTTCGCCGAGCCGGGCGGTCTGCCAGGTCGGGAACAGCGCGTACGTGACGAGCGCGATCGATCCGCCGAGCAGGGTGAGCCCGACCCGTTCGACGGCCGTCACCAGCGGGTTCCCCTCCTGCAGCCCCAGCAGGAACACCACGTACGTGGAGATCCCGACCGTGGTGAGCGCGTACCCGGTGCGGAACGCCAGGTACGACCCGCCGATGCAGACCACCGCCAGCGCGGCCAGCACCCACTCCCCGGGATGGACCAGCTGCACCACCAGCGTCGAGACGGCGACCCCGACCACCGTTCCGGCCAGCCGGGCGACGCCCCGGCTGTAGGTCTGGGCGAAGTCCGGCCGCATCACCATCGCGGCGGTCATCGGCGCCCAGTACCCGTGGTGGAACCCGGCGAGCCGGGCCAGCAGGTAGGCGACGGTGACCACGCCGGTCAGCCGGACGGCGTGCTGGAAGATCGCCGAGCGCGGCTGCAGCTGCCGCCGGACGGCCCGCGCCGCGACCGGCAGCATCCGGGCGATGGTCGGCTTGTGCAGCGCCCCGCCGGCCCCGATCACGGGCGTGGTGATGGTGTCCTCGTCGTTGCGGTCCAGGGTGTCCGCGGCCTTCCGCAGCAGCCCGCCGAGACGCCGGGCGGAGCGCCGGGCCGCCCCCTGGAGCCGCGGCCCCTCGTCCGAGCCGACCAGGGTGAGCGAGGGCGCGGAGCGGGGGAGCCGGACGGGGTCGCCGCTGCGGATCGCCCGGGCGAGGGCGTCCATGACCTCGGCGGCGGCGGCCAGCACCTCCCGGGCCCGGTCCCGTCCCGGCCCTTCCTCGGGGGCGCCCACCTTGGGGTCGGCGAGTGCGGCGAGGGTGGGCCGGATGCGTTCGGCGATGCCGCGCAGTCCGCGCAGCTCCGGCGGCCGGTGCCGGTCCTGCCAGGGGGTGAGGGCGGCGGCGTGGCGGGCCGTCATGAACGGTTCCGGGTCCACGTGCGCGGTCGGGTCCTGCCGCAACCGCCGGGCGTAGTCGGCGAGTTCGGCGTAGGTGTCGGCGAGGGCCTCGCGCTGGGCGCTCCAGCTGCCGATCGGCCAGACGGTGATGACGGTGGCCTGGACGACTCCGCCGAACGCGGCGACGAGCCCGTGGCCGAGCGCGGTGGCCGCGCTGACCGGGAGCTGGACGACGATCAGCATCACCGAGACGGTGTTGGTGGCGACCACCCCGGCGGTGGGCCCGATCGCCCAGGCCAGCCCGGCACCGAAGGCCCAGACCGCGAGCAGCACCGGGAACAGCCCGGTGACGCCGGCGGCCAGGTAGCCGAGGAAGGTGCTGATGCCGAGTCCGGCCCCGGCCGCGACGGCGAGGCTGGCCCGGGGCCGGAAGCTGCGCTGGAAGGTGGCCGAGCCGGCGATGAACGCGCCCATCGCGGCCGAGGTGGCGAGCGCGGCCCCGCCGAGCGCGAGGGTCGGGAAGAGCACCAGCGCCACCGCGACGGCCCCGCGCAGCGCCCGCTTGGGGTCGGTGAGCGCCCGGTCCAGGGTGAGCCCGGTCCGCGCGGTGTCACGAAGTGCGGCGAACCAGGACATAGCGACATCCTAGGGGCCCGGCCTCCGCCGGATCCGACTCAGCCGCGCCGCCGCCCACAGCAGTGCTCCGGTCGGCAGGAACACCGCGTCCGCCGCGATCATCGCGAGCGAGAAGACCGGCAGCCCGAGCACCACCGCGATCCCCACGTGCTCCAGCACCATGACGGCCAGCAGGCCGTTCTTGACCCGCCGGTTGAGCAGCGTGAACGGGAACGCCACCTGGAGGACCACGGTGCCGTACGAGATCAGGAAGACCGGCAGCAGCGCCGAGCCGACCAGCGCGGACAGCCCCGGCCAGGGGGTGAAGTAGTCCAGGTGCAGCGGGTAGTACAGCGCGGTGCCGTCCTGCCAGCGCGAGCCCTGCACCTTGTACCAGCCGGCCGTGGCGTAGATCAGCACCACCTCGACGGCGATCACCAGCATCGCGCAGTTGTGCACCATGTTCGCCAGCGCGTCGAGCACCGCCCGGGGCTCGCCGTCCGGCCGCAGCCGGCCGAGCGTCCACCAGGTTCCGGCCACCGCCCAGAGCCCCCAGAACAACGGCGACCAACCGAGGTACGGGAAGGCCCGGTCCGTCCAGGTCAGGCCGTCCCCGGCGAAGCCGCCGAACTGACAGGCCGCCAGGACGGCCCCGAGCACCGCCCAGAGCACCACCCCGGCCCGTCCCGGCCCCCGCCGGCGGGAGTCCAGCGACCAGACCTCGGCGCAGCGGGTGAAGACCAGGTAGACCGCCATCAGGTGGACGACGTTGTCGCCGCCGTCGCCGAGGAAGACGTCGCGGTTCTGCAGGGAGAGCACGGTGACCAGGAACAGCACCGTGCTCGCCCTGGTCCGCCAGCCCAGCAGCACGGCGAGGGCCGCCAGCACCGCCAGGTGGTAGACCAGCTCGAACCAGAGCCGTCCGCCGAACCAGGGCAGCACGGTGAACGCCCCGTTGTCGGTCAGCAGCCGCTCGGCCAGATCCGCCGACCAGGGGGAGCGGTCGCCGTACAGCACCCGCCGGTGGGGCCACTCGCGCAGCAGGTGGGCCAGCCAGACCAGCCCGAAGCCGATCCGCACCACCGCCGCCTGGTGGCGGCCGAGCGCCCGCCCGGTGAAGGCCTCCATCGCCCGCCCGAGCGGGACCCGCGGCGCCCGCGGCGCCCGCGGCGCCCGCGGCGCCGGCCCACCCTCCACCGGCCACCCGGCCCCGGCCTGCCGCGGCACACCGTCGGGCGGCACCGGCCCGTCCGACGGCGCCGACCCCTCCGACGGCACCGCCCCGTCCGGCCGACCGACCCGCACCGTCGCCTCGTTCATCCGAGCAGCCCCCGGTAGTCCTCGTCCGTCACCGGCCACCACGGCAGCTCCCGCACCCGGGGCGCCGGCGGCGCGGCCTCACCGCTCCAGGACGGCGGCGGGACGGTGGCCGCGGTCGACCGGAACTGGATCTCCACGACCCGTCCGCCGTCCGCCTCCCGGCCGATCCGCTGCAGGGCGATCCGCTTGAGGTACTGCTCGGCGAGCCTGCCGCGCGGGGAGGCCGGGGTCTCGTCCTGCGGGTTGTGCGAGCCGTCGTAGAAGTCCCAGGCCCGGCGCAGCAGGTTCTGCTCGACGTGGCTGGGCGCCGGGTTGCCCCGTATCGCGGCGATGTCCTGGGCGGTCAGTCCGATCCAGTCGTGGGTGCGGGTGGCCCCGTCGGGCGCGACGGTACGGACCCGCGCGTCCACGCTCACGTTCTGCTGGAGCGGGTTGGGCGCGAACAGCTTCCAGTTCTGCTCGAACTCCGGGTACACCACGCCGTCGAGCTCGTCCCGGTACTGCCGGGACACCGAGTTGGCGGGCGCGACGTGCAGGAACACCGCGGCGAGGAACAGCCCGGTGCCACCGGCCAGCACCGCCCCGGCGAAGCCGAGGACCAGCTGCGCGGGTCTGGACCAGGCCCGCCCGGCAGCCGGCCGGTCCGTCGTCTCGGTCATGGCCTCCCCCGACCCGGTCGGCGGGCGCCACCGACCCGGTGCCGGCGCGCTCGCGCGCGCCCATCCTGCCGCACGGCACGGGCGGCGGGTGCCGGACCGTCAGAGGACGAACGCCTCCTGGCCGGTGCTGCTCACCATCGGACGGCCCGCGCCCTGCCAGGCGTGCATCCCGCCGTCCACGTTCACCGCGTCCCGGCCCTGCTGCACCAGGTACTGGACGACCTGCGCGGAGCGGCCGCCGACCCGGCAGAGCACGTACAGCGTCTCCTCCGGCAGCTCGCCGAGGCGGGCGATCACCTCGCCGATCGGGATGTGCAGCGCGCCGTCCACGTGGCCGGCGTCCCACTCGTCCTGCTCGCGCACGTCCAGCAGGGCGGCGTCGGCGGGCACGGCGGCGGCTTCGGCGGAGGGGATCTGCGGGAACATCGTGTGGCTCTCCTGGGATTCGGTGGGGTGCGTGTCATTGTCGCCCACCGGCGCCGTGGCGTGGCCGCCGGAGGACGGGTCGTCGGCCGGTGCCGGGCCGCCGAGCAGCCGCTGCAGCTCGGCCTGCCGTTCGGCGGCCTTGGCCAGCAGCTCCTCGGCGAGCTGTTCCAGCAGCCGGTCCGGGTCCTGCGGGGCCAGGGCGAGCAGCTGGCCCATCGGGGTCTGCTCCAGCCGGACCTGCTCGGCGGCGGTCCCGGCGATCTTGGCGGTCAGCCAGTCCAGCCGGCGGCGCAGCCAGTCCGCGCGGTCGGGGGCGTCGACGGCGGGCGCGGCCTCCGGCGCGGTGGACCACTCGGCGGCCAGGGCCCCCAGAGCGGTCGCGTCCCCGTACGCGTAGGCCTCGTTGACCCGGGCCAGGAAGGCGGCCCGGCGCTGCTGCTCGGCCTGGTCGGTGGTCAGGTCGGGGTGGGCGCGGCGGACCAGCTCGCGGTAGATCCGCTGGGCCTCCTTGCCGGGCCGCACCCGCTCCGGCGCGGCGGGCGGCGGCGGGGCCGCGTCCCCGTCCTGGCCGGACTGCTCCCGCACCGAGTCGAACAGCGCGTCCAGGTCCGGCAGCTCCTCGACCTGCCGGCGCGCCTCGGCGGCCCGGCGCAGGTCCTCCGGCCGGCCGGTGCGGGCCGCGACGGCCTCGGCGACCAAGGCGTCCAGCTCGTCCAGGCGGGCGTACAACGGGCCGAGCAGCTGGTGGTGGATCAGCGCGAAGTTGTCGATCTCGACCCGCAGCGTCTGCACGTCCACGTCCATGCTGAGCCAGGCCAGCTCGGCGGCGGCGACCCGCTCCTCCAGTGCCTGCTGCTCCGGGTCCGTCCAGCGGGCGGGGCTCTGCGCGCTCACTTCTCGCCTCTGTCTCGTCCGGCCGGCTGCGTCCTGAGGACCACCCGTACGGGCGGTCCGGCCTGCCACCCTACCGCCGTGGTCGCGGGCCCCGTCCGGGTGAACCGGGGGTACGGACCGGCGTGCGGCGCGCGACACGCAACCGATCCTGAGGAATCTCCCCGTTTCGGTGTCGAGCCCGGCCCGGTCCGTGCTTCGCTGGTATCCGCACAGCGTGCCTCCGGAGCGACGGCCGCCCCCGGGCGCGGCGGCCAGGCGGGAGCAGAGCGAATCCATGGTGGCCGAGTCCAACTCCACACCGCGGCCGGCGGGCGACGGAACCGCGCCGGGTGACCACCCGACGGGTGTGGCCGCCCTCGTCCGGCTCGTCCCCGTCCTGGTCGACCGGTCCGGCCGGATCGCGCGGTGGGGCCGGGCCGCCGAGGAGCTGTTCGGCCACCGCGCCGACGTCGCCCACGACCGCCCGGCCTCCGGCCTGTTGCCCGCCCTGGAGTCCCGGGTGCACGAACGCTGCTCCGTCCGCCGGGCCTGCGACGCGTTCGACACCCTCGCCGAGCGGACCGCCGACGGCCGCCCCTGGACCGGCCGGCTGACCGTCACCGACCGCGAGGAGCACCAGCGCGACGTGCTCTGGTGGGCCTACCCGCTGCCCGGTCCGGCCGGCGGACTGCTGGCGCTGGCCGCCGACGCACGCCCGCTGCGCGCCACCGGGCCGCGGCTCGCGCTCGGCGAGCGGCTGCTCCCCTTCGCCGCCGCTCCCGGCGCCCGGGGCGGCTTCCACGCCCTCACCGCGGCGCTCACCCCGGCCGGCCGGCCGGTGCCCGAACCGCTGGCCCGGCTGCTTGCCGCCGGCCACCGCGACGCGCTGCTGGCCGCACTGGAGCGGGGCGGGCTGCCCGCCCTGCGGCTGGACCCGGCCACCGTGCTGCCGGTGCTGCCCGCCGACGCCCAGACCGGTACGGCGCACGCCGCCGCCGGGCTCGGCCGCCGCTACCCGACTCCCCAGCAGCGCGCCGCCCGGGTCGGCCCGCCGCCGCAGCCCGAGCACGGCGCGCCCGGCCGTCGGCCGCCCGGCCCGCTGCCCGTCCAGCGCGAGGCCGCCGAGCGTCCCGTCGCCCAGTCCGCCGTCCCCTCCGCCGTCCAGTCCGCCCTCGTCCCCGACGTCCGGCCGGTGGCCGCCGTCGGCGGCGCCGCGGCGGGCGGCGGCCCCTCCGTCCCGCCCCCCGCCTCCGGCCGGGAGACGCCCCCGTCCACCGCAGGAGCCTCCGCCATCGAGCACACCACCGTCGAGTCCGCCGTCGAGCCGTCCACCGACGGCCCCCCGCCGCAACGCACCGACCAGGACCCGCCCGCCACCGTCCCGGTCCCCGCCCCCGCCCCCGGGGAGGGCCCGCCCGGCGGGCGGCTCGGCACCTTCCTCACCAACGGGCAGGCCGGCGAGCAGCTGGCCCTGCTGAACGAGGTCGGCGGCAAGGTCGGCACCACGCTGGACCTCGGCTTCACCGCCCACGAGCTGTGCCAGGTGCTGGTCCCCCGGATCGCCGACTTCGCCTGCGTGGACCTGGTGGACGGGCTGATCTCGGACTCCGAGCTGCCGGCCGCCCGCCCGGACGACGACACCATGCTGCGCCGGGTCGCCCTGGTCTACAACGAGACCGGCGGTGCCTGGGACCACGTGCTCTCCGAGGGCTCGCTGGTCAGCATGCCCCGCCGCACCCCGCCCGGGATGGCCCTGCAGCTGAACCAGCCGGTGCTGGTCCCGGTGGTCAGCTCGGACGTCGCGGTCGACTACGCGATCGCGCTCGGCGGCGCCCAGCTGGCCCCGGTGGTCACCGGCCGCTCGATGCTGGTCGTCCCGCTCTCCGCCCGCGGCACCGTGCTGGGCATCCTCAAGCTGCTGCGGCTGCCGGACCGCGCCCCCTTCGACGAGGGCGACGCCGCCACCTTCAAGGAGCTGGCCGCCCGCGCCGCGCTGTCGCTGGACAACGCCCGGCTGCACCGCGCCGAGTCGCGGGTCGCCACCACCCTGCAGCGCTCGATGATCCCGACCCGCCCGCCGCAGATCCCCGGCGTGCAGATCGCCCACCGCTACCTGCCCGGCGACCCCAAGGCCGAGGTCGGCGGCGACTGGTTCGACGCGATCCAGCTGCCCGGCAGCCGGGTCGCCCTGGTGGTCGGCGACGTGATGGGCCACGGCCTGCACTCGGCGGCCGCGATGGGCCGCTTCCGCACCGCCATGCAGACCCTCGCCGCCCTGGACCTGCCGCCCGGCCAGCTGCTGCGCCACCTGGACAACCTGGCCCACAAGCTCGGCGACGACCACCTCGCGACCTGCCTGTACGCGGTCTACGACCCGATCAACCGGACCTGCGAGCTGGCCAGCGCCGGCCACGTCCCGCCCGTCCTGGTGCACCCGGACGGCACCGGCGAGCTGCTGGAGATCCCGGCCGGCGCGCCGATCGGCGTCGGCGGGGTGCCGTTCGTCGCCAAGACCATCGACGTCTCGGACGGCTCGATGCTGGTGCTCTGCACCGACGGCCTGGTCGAGGTCCGGGGCGGGGACATAGGAGCCGGCCTGGCCGCGCTCTGCGGCAACCTGATCGACCCCCAGCAGAGCCCCGAGCAGGCCTGCGACGAGGTGCTGCGGAGGCTGCACTCGGACGACCGCAAGGACGACGTCGCCCTGCTGGTGGCCCGCTTCGACGGGGTCGCCCCGTCCGAGGTGGCCACCTGGGACCTCACCGTGGACCACCGCGAGGTCCGCCGGGCCCGCTCGCTGGTGCGCGAACAGCTGGCCGGCTGGCACCTGGAGGCGCTCAGCGACACCACCGAACTGCTGGTCAGCGAGCTGGTGACGAACGCCGTCCGGGTCGCCCGGGACACCGTGAAGCTCCAGCTGATCCGGGTGGACAAACTGCTGGTCGAGGTCAGCGACGACAACCACAACCTGCCCTCGCTGGAGCCGGCCGAGCAGCTCGGCGAGACCGGCCGCGGCCTCACCCTGGTCACCAAGCTGGCCGAACGCTGGGGCACCGCCCGCAAGGCGGTGGGCAAGGTCGTCTGGTTCGAGCTCCCGCTCCCGCACGCCTGACCGGCCGCGCCGACGGCAGCCGGACGCCGAACGGCCGCGTACGGGAGCCCGTACGCGGCCGCTGGAGCGTCATCTGCTCCCGTCAGGGGATGACGGCCCCCGCCGAGCGGCGCCGCCGGGCCTCCACCGCGACCTCCCGCGAGGCGGCCGCGGCCACCGAGGCGGCGGCGCCGACCCCGGCCAGCACCCTCGGCCAGAAGTCCCCGAAGACCTCGACCGAAACGGCGATCAGCAGCGCGGTGATCACCGCGACCACGTGCTCCAGGCCGGCCAGGTTCGGCAGCACGACCGCCTCGCCGATCATCACCGCCACCACCAGTCCGCCGGTGAACCAGGCCCGGCAGCGGAACGCGATGCAGATCGCCAGCGCCACCACCGCGGCCGAGGGCCCGGTGTCCCGCACGTAGGCGACCCACTTCGGGAAGCCGAACAGGTGGTGCGGCCCGATCGCCACGCCGACCCGGGCGAACAGCGTGCCCGCCAGGGTGCAGGTGTAGGCGACCACCAGGGTCATCCGCCGGCCGAGCACGATCTCGGCGATCGCGAAGACCACGAACACCTGGGCCAGCGCCCCCCAGACCGGAAGGTCCAGCGCCGGCACGTACAGGGAGAGCGGGGTCCGCAGCAGCGAGACATCCAGCGGCAGCGCCGCCCGCACCACCCCGATGTTGTTGACGAAACGCTCGCCGCCCGGCAGGTGCTGGACGATGCTGAACAGCAGGATCAGAAACGTCGCCAGTGTGGCCAGCGGAACAGCGGCGAACTTCTTTCGCACCACCGCGTTCCGGACCGTCACGAACAGCGTTCCCCACTCGGCGACAGCGGCCGATCCGGCGATTGCCAGCGGCCCCTTTCGCACGCCCCCCGCGTGGGTCCTGTTAATCACAGCTTTCTCCGAATCCCCGAACTCTCGACTACTCCAACATTAGAAGCCGCTTGACAAAGCCACATCGGCACGGATGGGGAGCCGGGTCATCCTCTGGGGGGAGGCGATCCCCCCATCAGCCCCCCATTTCGACCGACCGGCCCCCTCCGCCCCCCGACGGAGGGCTACCCCTTCCCCTCCCGGGCCGCCACCGGGACCCGGGGCGCCGCCACGGCGGCCCGGGCGTGCCGGCGTCGGAACAGGGCGGGCAGGCTCGGCGCGACGATGAATCCCTCGGCGCGCGCGCTCGCGATGCCGATCCGCGGAATCTCGCTGCTCTTCTCGAAGAGCAGGTAACGCGGTTCCCAGATCGGCCGGTACTTGGCATTCGCGCGGTACAGCGACTCGATCTGCCACCAGCGCGAGAAGAATCCCAGGGTCGAACGCCACAGCCGCAGCACCGGACCGGCGCCGAGGCGCGAACCGCGCTCGAAAACCGAGCGGAACATCGCGAAGTTCAGCGACACCCGCTTCAGCCCGACCTCCTCGGCGCGCTGCAGCAGCTCGATCACCATGAACTCCATCAGGCCGTTCTCGGTGTCCCGGGCCCGGCGCATCAGGTCCAGCGAGAGCCCGTCCGGGCCCCAGGGCACGAAGCTGAGCAACGCCTTGAGCTCGCCGTCGCCGTCGTGGCACTCCAGCATCACGCAGCGGCCGTCGCCCGGGTCGCCGAGCCGGCCGAGGGCCATCGAGAAACCGCGCTCGGTCGCGCCGTCGCGCCACTCGTCGGCCTTGGCCACCAGCTCGGCCATCTCCGTCTCCGAGATGTCCTCGTGGCGGCGGATCCGCACCGTGTACCCGGCCCGCTTGACCCGGTTGTAGGCCTGCCGGACCACCCGCATCGCGCGGCCGTCCAGCGAGAACTCGTCCAGCTCGACGATCGCCTCGTCACCCAGCTCCAGCGCGTCCAGCCCGTGCCGGGCGTAGATCACCCCGGCCTCCTCGGAGGCGCCCATCACGGCCGGCGCCCAGGCGTGCTCGCGGGCCTCGGACAGCCAGGCGTCGATCGCGCCCGGCCAGGCCTCCGGGTCGCCGATCGGGTCGCCCGAGGCGAGCGAGACGCCGCCGATCACCCGGTAGGTGACGGCCGCCTTGCCGCTGGGGGAGAAGATCACCGCCTTGTCCCGGCGCAGCGCGAAGTAGCCGAGCGAGTCCCGCTCGCCCTGCTTGTCCAGCAGGCCGCGCAGCTTCGCCTCGTCCTCGGCGGTGAGCAGCTCCTTGCCGCGCGGGCTGCGGAAGGCCACGTACAGCACCAGCAGGAAGAGCACCGCGCCCATCGCGTTGATCGCGGCGTTCACCCAGGTCGGCGCGGCGATCACCGAGCGCAGGTGCTCGGACGGGGTGATCGTGATCATCCGGCCGACCGAGTAGCGGAACAGGTCCCAGAAGCCGGCACCGGACAGCTCGTTGGTCAGCCAGACCAGCAGCGCGCCGACCACGCCGCCGAACGCCAGCCCGCCGACGAAGGTGGCCGCCGCGGTCTTCGGGTTGGAGCTGTCGCCCTTGGACGTGAACTCCCTCCGCCCGATCAGCAGCGTCAGCACGAACAGACAGGTCAGGACGGTGGAGACGTAGTTGAGCGGGTGGGTGTCGAACCGCTCGTCCGGCACCAGCATGGCCGCCAGGTACAACAGCGCGAACATCCCGCCGAGCGCCGTGTTGAAGATCCACGCGGCCCGCTTGCGCCGCCGCATCGCGATCGCGAGGAACACCGACAGCACCGCGCTGGCCAGGCCGGCGGTCATCAGGTACGGGGTGAAGTACTCGCCCTCGTTGTGCTCGTAGACCTGGTCACGGAAGGGCACCAGGAGCACCGTCGCCACGTTCAGCAGCGCGATCAGTCGCAGGTACCAGACGGAGGCCGCGGCGGCCCTCGGACGCCAGCGGTCCAGCGCGCCGTCGGGCCGGGGCCCGTGGGACGTGGCGGACGGCTCCGACTTCACAGTGGACGACACAGCTCAATTCCAAACGATCAGATGGTGGGGCGCATCCGCGAACGGCCCGACGCCGGGCGCCCGCTCGGGCCCGACGGACTGACCGGCGACCTCACCCGGCCGACCGCACGAATGGAAGAAGCGGCCGGAAAAGGTCAGCCAACTCCATGTTTCCCCACCGAAGCTGAGAATTGCGTGAACCGGGTAGCGGATTCCCACCCCCGCCGAACGGCGGGGGTGAGCACCGCCCGAGCGTTCGGCACCCCCCTGCGGCAACCCCTACTCTCAAAACAACCACGCGGACCGCCCGCCCGGCCGCCCGAACCGAGGAGGCACCATCACCACCACCCGCGTGCTGATCGTCGACGACGAGATCCTGGTCCGCTCCGGCCTGGGCCTGATCGTCGGGTCCGCCGACGACCTGGAGGTGGTCGGCGACTGCTCCGGCGGTCAGGCCGAGGAGCACGTCCGGCGGCTGCGCCCGCACGTGGTGCTGCTCGACATCCGGATGCCCGACCTCGACGGCATCTCGGTGCTGCGCCGCCTGCGCGCCCTGCCCGACCCGCCCGCCGTGGCGATGCTCACCACCTTCGACACCGACGAGTACATCGGCACCGCGCTGCGGGCCGGCGCGGCCGGCTTCCTGCTCAAGGACACCGCTCCCGATCAGCTGGTGCACGCCGTCCGGGTGCTCGCGGCCGGCGGCAACATCCTCTCCCCGACCGTCACCCGCACCGTGATCGGCGGCTACGTGGACGGCGGCGGCCCGGACGCCGAGGCCACCGCGCTCGCCCGCACCCTCACCGGCCGCGAGCTCGACGTGCTCGCGCTGCTCGGCGAGGGCCTGTCCAACGCCGAGATCGCCGACCGGCTCTTCCTCGGCACCGGCACGGTCAAGGACCACATCAGCGCGATCCTCGGCAAGCTCGGCGCCGCCAACCGGGTCCAGGCCGCCGTCCTGGCCCACCGGGCCGGTCTGGTCCGGCCCAAGCCCGGCGACGGGGCATGACGGCCGCCGACCACCTGCCCTCCAGACGGCTGCCGGCCTGGTGCACCGCCCCCTGGCTGATGCTGCTGCTGCCCGTCCTCTACTCCCTGCTGGACGCCGCCCTGGTGGCCCGGGAGGCCGCCTGGTGGCAGGTGGCGCTGTCCACGCTGGCCGCCGTCGCCCTGTTCTGGCGCCGCCGCTTCCCGGTGACCGTGCTGCTGCTCACCATGCCGGGCAGCTTCGTGGACGAGATCTGGCTGGCCCCGATCACGGCCGTCTACTCGGTGGCCGCCGAGCGTCCCCGCCCCCGGGTCGTGATCCCCTGCGGCGTCCTGTTCGTCCTGGTCGAGTTCTTCCACTGGCCGCTGCCCGAGGACCTCATCGACCTCAGCCGCGCCACCGCGCTGGACGCCATCCAGGCCGTGATGCTGGCCGCCGGCCCGGCCGCCACCGGTCTGCTCGCCCGCACCCGGCGGGAGCTGGCCGCCCGGCTGGACGAACTGACCCGCGGCCAGGAGCGGGAGAGCAGGCTGCTGGCCGAGCGGGTGCTGATCAGCGAGCGCGGCCGGCTGGCCCGGGAGATGCACGACGTGGTCTCGCACCAGGTCAGCCTGATCAGCATCCAGGCCGGAGCGCTCCAGGTGAGCAGCGCCGACCCGGCGGCCGTGACCGCCGCCCGCACCATCCGCGAACTGTCCGTGCGGACCCTGGACGAGCTGCGCCAGATGGTCGGGGTGCTGCGCGGCACCGGCGGGCTGCCGGACGCCCCGCTGGCCCCGCAGCCCCGGCTGGCCGACCTGCCCCGGCTGATCGAGGAGAGCGGCCTGGCCGCCGACTCCGAGCTGCTCCCCGGCGACCGCCCGTGGCCGGAGGCGGTGGAGCGGGCCGCCTACCGAACCGTCCAGGAGGCGCTCACCAACATCACCAAGTACGCCCCGGAGGCGGCGGTGCACGTGCGGGTCCGGGCGAAGGGCCGCCGGCTGCGGGTCGAGGTCCGCAACGAGGCCCCGTCGGTGCGCCCGGCCGAGACGCTGCCGGGCGGCGGCCACGGCCTGGTCGGCCTGCGCGAGCGCGCCCAGCTGCTGGGCGGCACCCTCACCGCCGGGCCGACCCCGGACGGCGGCTTCGAGGTCCGCGCCGAACTCCCGGCCAGCCGCGACTGATCCGCCCCGGAAACGGCACCGGTGGCCGCCGGGCCCGGAACGGACGACAAAAAAGCCCCGCAGATCCGTAGATCTGCGGGGCTTCGCTGTGCGCGAGGGGGGAGTTGAACCCCCACGCCCTTTCGGGCACTGGAACCTGAATCCAGCGCGTCTGCCTATTCCGCCACCCGCGCATGGGTGTTGTCCTCGTTGCCGACCGATCTTCCGGGGCGCTCGGTACCATCGGTACTTCGCACTTCCTTGGACCGGCCTCCCTTTCGGGCGGCCCTTCCGACGTGGAAAACATTAGCACGACCTGGGGGACTGCTCCGAATCCGTTGTCCGGGGACCCCGGCGACACCCGAACCGATGCCCGACGAACGCCCGTACGACTGCCGGAAGGTTGCTCCGACGGGCACACCTGGCGTGCCGTACCCGAAATGCGTCACCCTGTGTGTCCGAGCCCACCCCCGGGCACCACACGGTCCGGGAACCGTACGGAAGGGCCCGGCGTGGATACGATCAGTACGGAAGTACCGCAAGTAGGAGGCGCGACCGGGTCCCGGGCGGGATCCGGCCGGCAGGCAGGCGAACGAACCCTGGAAGGGGGTGCCCCATGGGAGTGCTGAAGAAGTTCGAGCAGCGGCTCGAGGGTCTCGTCAACGGCACCTTCGCCAAGGTGTTCAAGTCCGAGGTCCAGCCCGTGGAGATCGCCGGGGCGCTGCAGCGCGAGTGCGACAACAACGCGAGCATCTGGAACCGCGACCGCACCGTCGTGCCGAACGACTTCATCGTCGAGCTGAGCCCGCACGACCACGAGCGGCTCAGTCCCTACTCCGGGCAGCTCGGCACCGAGCTGGCCGGCATGGTCCGCGAGTACGCGGAGGCCCAGCGGTACACCTTCATGGGCCCGCTCCAGGTGAACCTGGAGAAGGCCGACGACCTGGACACCGGGCTGTACCGGGTGCGCAGCCGCACCCTCGCCGCCGAGGAGCCCCCGCAGCAGCAGTACGCGCCGCCGCAGCCCGGCTACGACCGTCCGCCGGCCGCTCCGGCCCCCGGCGCCCCGTGGCAGCAGCCCGGCGCCGGACAGTACAACGCGCCCCCGCCGCCGGCCGCGCCCCCCGCGATGCCCCCCGGTCCGCCCGCACCCGCCGGCGGCAACGTCCGGGCGTTCCCCGGCGCGGGCCACGGCGGCGCCGGGATGCGCCGCTGGGTCGAGGTGAACGGCGCCCGGCATCAGATCACCGGCTCGGCCTGCGTGCTCGGCCGCTCGACCGAGGCGGACGTGCGGATCGACGACCCCGGGGTCTCCCGCAAGCACGCCGAGATCCGGCCCGGCACCCCTTCGATGGTGCTCGACCTGGGGTCCACCAACGGCATCGTGGTGGACGGACAGCACACCCAGCGCGCTACGCTCCGCGACGGCTCCCGAATCGTCGTGGGCTCCACCACCATCGTCTACCGGCAGGTCGAAGGGTAGTGTCCGAATTGTTCGCGCGCCTCGCTCACCGACTGGCGGGACGGTCATGTCAGAACTGACCCTCACGGTCATGCGTCTGGGCTTCCTGGCCGTGCTGTGGCTGTTCGTCATCGTCGCGATCCAGGTGATCCGCAGCGACCTGTTCGGCACCAAGGTGAACCCCCGCTCCTCCCGTCGCGGCACCAACGCGGCGACCGCCGGCGGCGCGGCCACCGCGACCGCCGCCCCCGCCGCGCGTGCCGCGGCGCCGACCCAGGCCGGCCCGGCGGCGGGCCAGACCCAGGGCGGCGGGGGCCGCCGTCGCGGCGGCCCGACCCAGCTCGTCGTGGTGCAGGGCTCGCTGGCCGGCACCACGGTGGCGCTCCAGGGCCAGACCATCACGCTCGGCCGCGCGCACGACTCCACCATCGTGCTGGACGACGACTACGCGTCCTCCCGGCATGCCAGGATCTATCCGGATCAGACTGGGCAGTGGACGGTCGAGGATCTAGGCTCCACCAACGGCACCTATCTGGACCGGCAGCGCCTGACCGCGCCCACCCCGCTCCAGCCGGGCATGCCGATCCGTATCGGCAGGACCGTCATCGAACTGCGGAAGTAGTAGCGCATGAGGGACAGCATCCCGTCCATGACCCAGAGGGGGGCACAGGTCGCATGACCCTGGTGCTGCGCTTCGCCGCCGGCTCCCACAAGGGACTGATCCGGGAGGGGAACGAGGACTCCGGCTACGCCGGGCCGCGGCTGCTGGCCGTGGCCGACGGCATGGGCGGTGCCGCGGCCGGCGAGGTCGCGTCCTCCGAGGTGCTCGGCTCGATCGTCCGGCTGGACGAGGACGTGCCGGGCGCCGACCTGCTGACCCTGCTGGGCGACGCCGTCCAGGGCGCCAACGACCGGCTCCGTCAGATGGTCGAGGAGGACCCGCAGCTGGAGGGCATGGGCTGCACCCTGACCGCCATGCTGTGGACGGGCCAGCGGATGGGCCTGGTGCACGTCGGCGACTCCCGCGCCTACCTGCTGCGCGACGGCTCCCTGGTGCAGATCACCCAGGACCACACCTGGGTGCAGCGCCTGGTCGACGAGGGCCGGATCACGCCCGAGGAGGCCGAGACCCACCCGCAGCGCTCGCTGCTGATGCGGGCGCTGGACGGCCGCGGCCAGGTCGAGCCCGACCTGTCGATCCGCGAGGTCCGGGCCGGCGACCGCTACATGATCTGCTCCGACGGCCTCTCCGGCCCGGTCAGCCACCAGACCCTCCAGGACACCCTGGGCAGCTACTACTCGCCCGAGCAGACCGTGCAGGAGCTGATCCAGCTCGCGCTGCGCGGCGGCGGTCCGGACAACATCACCTGCATCGTGGCGGACGTCATCGACGTCGGCGCCACGGACACCATGAGCGGCCAGTTCAACGACGTCCCGGTGGTCGTCGGCGCGGTCGCCGACGCCCCGCCGTCCTCGGCCGCCGCCGACCGCTCGATCGCGGACACCCCGGCCGGCCGCGCCGCCGGCCTCGGCCGCGGCCCGCAGGGCGCCTTCGGCCCCGCCGAGGGCTACCAGGCGGGCTACGGCGCCGAACAGGGCGGCTTCGGCCCCGCCGAGGGGTACGAGGGCGGCTACGGCTCCGGCGAGCCCTCGGTGTACGGCACCGAGGACTTCGACGAGGACCGGCCCGCCAAGCGCAAGCGCAAGGGACTGACCGTCTCGCTGGCCGTCCTGGTCACGCTCGGCCTGCTCGGCGGCGCCGGCTGGTTCGGCTACCGCTGGACCCAGGACCAGTACTACGTCGGCACCCAGGACGACCACGTCGCGATCTACCAGGGCATCAACCAGAACCTGGCCGGTCTGAGCCTGTCGTCAGTGCACTCCTCGTACAGCAAGATCCAGCTGAAGTGGCTGCCCGAGGACCAGCAGGTCCACGTGAAGAAGACCATCTCGGTCGGCAGCATGAAGGACGCCCAGTCGACGGTCAACGAGCTCGACGGCTGGGTCCAGCTCTGCCAGCGGGCCGCGAAGGCCACCGCCCCGGCCGCACCGCCGGCCACCCAGGCGGTGCAGGCCGCGTACCCGGCCACCACGCCCACCCCGACCGAGAAGAACCGCGGCCCGGCCGCGGCGAACCCCTCCACCGCGCCCTCGGCCACGCCGACCGCTCCGGCGGCACCCGCCCCGGCGCCGGGCACCACCCCTCCGGTGGCCGGCGCGCAGGGCGACCAGGCTCCGCTGACCGACGAGGAACTCAGCCGGGCCAACTCCTGCCCGAAGCAGTGACGTCCGTGATCCGACACAGGTCCGCCCCGCGCGGGCTGGCCGGCCGTCAGGGAGCGGTCACCACGTGAGCAGCTACGACCTGAGCGAAGAAACCACCCGGTCCGGCCGGCGCCGGGCGGCCGAACGCGCCGTCCCCCGCCGCCGGGGCAACACCACGATCTCCCCGCAGGAGGCGCCCAACCGGCGCAACACCGAGCTGGCCATGCTGGCCTTCGCGGTGCTGCTGCCGGTCCTCGCGTACGCCAACGTCGGCCTCGCGATGGACGGCAAGCTGCCCGCCGGCATGCTCGGCTACGGGTTCGGCATGGGTGCCCTGGCCATGGTCGCGCACCTGCTGGTGCGCCGCTTCGCGCCGTACGCGGACCCGCTGATGCTGCCGATCGCCACCCTGCTGAACGGGCTCGGGGTGGTGATGATCTGGCGGCTGGACAAGGCGGGCAAGCTGCTCCGGGGCAACTACCCGGCGGCCGAGAACCAGCTGATGTGGTCGGCCCTCGGGATCGCCGGCTTCATCGCGGTGATGGTGCTGCTGAAGGACCACCGGGTGCTCCAGCGCTACACCTACATCTCGATGGTGGTGGCCCTGGTCCTGCTCGCCGCGCCGGCCTTCTTCCCGTCCCGGGACGAGGACTTCGGCGCCAAGATCTGGATCCGGCTGGGCAGCTTCTCCATCCAGCCCGGCGAGTTCGCCAAGATCGTCCTGACGGTGTTCTTCGCCGGCTACCTGATGGTCAAGCGGGACGCCCTGGCGCTGGCCAGCCGCCGGTTCATGGGCCTGTACCTGCCGCGCGGGCGCGACCTCGGTCCGATCATCGTGATCTGGCTGCTCAGCCTGTTGATCCTGATCTTCGAGAACGACCTGGGCACGTCCTTCCTGTTCTTCGGCCTGTTCGTGGTGATGCTCTACGTCGCCACCGAGCGGACCAGCTGGATCCTGTTCGGCCTGCTGATGTCGGTCGGCGGCGCGGTCGCGGTCGCCTCGACCGCCAACCACGTGAAGATCCGCATCAACGCGTGGCTCGACCCGATGGCCGTCTTCGGCCCGAACCCGCCGAAGGGCGCCACCGAGCAGATCGGCCAGTCCCTGATGGCGCTCGGCTCCGGCGGGGTCACCGGCTCGGGCCTCGGCCAGGGCCGCTCCTGGCTGATCGGCTTCGCGGCCAAGAGCGACTTCATCCTGGGCTCCTTCGGCGAGGAGCTCGGACTGACCGGCCTGATGGCGATCTTCCTGCTCTACGCGCTGCTGGTGCAGCGCGGCCTGCGCACCGCGATCGCCGCCCGCGACCCGTTCGGCAAGCTGTTCGCCGTCGGCCTGTCCTCGGCGATGGCGCTCCAGGTCTTCGTCGTGGCCGGCGGTGTCACCGGGCTGATCCCGCTGACCGGTATGACCATGCCGTTCCTCGCCCAGGGCGGTTCGTCCGTGGTCGCCAACTGGGCGCTGGTCGCGATCCTGCTGAAGATCAGCGACAGCGCGCGCCGCCCCGGGGCCGAACCGGCCCCGACCACCGAGGGCCAGGGAGGACCCGCCCGATGAACAAGCCGATCCGCCGGGTCTCGATCTTCTGCCTCGTGCTGATCCTGGCCCTGATGGTGCGCACCAACTGGGTGCAGGGCGTCCAGGCCGAGTCCTGGGCGACCGACAAGAACAACAAGCGCCAGCTGTACGACCGGTACGCCCACCCGCGCGGCAACATCATCGTCAGCGGCCAGCCGGTCACGAAGTCCGACTTCGTCAACGGCCTGCGCTACAAGTACAAGCGCTCCTGGGTCGACGGCCCGATGTACGCCCCGGTGACCGGCTACTCCTCCCAGGCCTACGGCTCCAACCAGCTGGAGAACCTGGAGGACGGCATCCTCTCCGGCACCGACGACCGGCTGTTCTTCCGCAACACCCTGGACATGCTGACCGGCGAGCAGAAGCGCGGCGGCGACGTCGTCACCACCATCAACGCCAAGGTCCAGAAGGCGGCCTTCGACGCCATGGGCAACAAGAAGGGCGCGGTGGTCGCCCTCGACCCGAAGACCGGCGCGATCCTGGGGCTGGTCTCCACCCCGTCCTACGACCCCGGCACCTTCGCCGGCGGCGAGGCGGCCGACACCAAGGCCTGGACGGACCTCAACGCGGACCCGAACAAGCCGATGCTCAACCGGGCGCTGAAGGAGACCTATCCGCCCGGCTCGACCTTCAAGCTGGTCACCGCGACCGCCGCGTTCGAGAACGGCCGCTACCAGAGCATCGACGACGCCACGGACACGCCCGAGCCGTACATCCTGCCGAACACGAGCACCCAGCTGAAGAACGAGAGCCCGAACGAGCGCTGCGAGAACGCCACCGTCAAGTCCGGGATGGACCAGTCCTGCAACACGGTCTTCGCCAAGATGGGCGCGGACCTGGGCAAGGAGCGGATGCGGGCGCAGGCCGAGAAGTTCGGCTTCAACAGCACGATCGACACCCCGGTCCGGTCCGAGAAGAGCGTCTTCCCGGACAGCGCGAGCCTGGACGGCACCGCCCAGGACTCGATCGGCCAGCACGACACCCGCGCCACCCCGCTCCAGATGGCCATGGTCTCCGCCGCGATCGCCAACAACGGCAGCCTGATGCAGCCGTACCTGGTCGACCAGGAGCGCTCGGCCACCCTGACCACCGTCTCCAAGCACACCGAGAAGCAGTTCTCCCAGGCGATGAGCCCGGCCACCGCGCAGAAGATGCAGGACCTGATGGTCTCGGTGGTCGAGAACGGCACCGGCACCAACGCCAAGATCCCCGGCCTCCAGGTCGGCGGCAAGACCGGCACCGCGCAGCACGGCGAGGACAACGCCGGACTGCCCTTCGCCTGGTTCACCTCCTGGGCGAAGACCCCGGACGGCCAGTCGGTCGCGGTCGCGGTGGTGGTCGAGGACGGTTCCCAGAACCGCGACGGCATCAGCGGCGGCCGGCTCGCGGCCCCGATCGCCAAGGCGGTGATGCAGGCCGCACTCGGCAAGTAGGAGCGGGGATCCGGGGTGAGGGAAGCGTCACGATCGGCCGTCCCGTCCGGATACCGGTCTGATATCGGCCGACGGCTGACTCCGGTCCAGTGCGGTGCGACCGGTAGCGTATCCGCAAGCAGCGGGTGTGCCCGTTGCCGCCCGCGAGGCACCGCACGGCCCGGCCGGAGAACCGGTCGCGGACCGCGCGGCGTCACCCAGAGCGTGCGGGGACACCTACGTCACAACCTCACCGGCGGGTGAGGGAGAGGGTCGGAACTATGGAAGAGCCTCGTCGCCTCGGCGGCAGGTACGAGCTCGGCGGCGTCCTCGGACGCGGCGGCATGGCCGAGGTGTACCTCGCCCATGACACCCGACTCGGCCGCTCCGTCGCAGTGAAGACGCTCCGGGCCGACATGGCCAGGGATCCGTCGTTCCAGGCCCGCTTCCGCCGCGAGGCGCAGTCGGCGGCGTCCCTGAACCACCCCGCGATCGTCGCCGTGTACGACACCGGCGAGGACTACATCGACGGCATCTCCATCCCGTACATCGTGATGGAGTACGTCGAGGGGTCCACGCTGCGCGAGCTGCTGCACTCCGGCCGCCGGCTGCTGCCCGAGCGCGCCCTGGAGATGACCATCGGCATCCTCCAGGCCCTGGAGTACTCGCACCGGGCCGGCATCGTGCACCGCGACATCAAGCCGGCCAACGTGATGCTGACCCGGCAGGGCAACGTCAAGGTCATGGACTTCGGCATCGCCCGTGCGATGGGTGACGCCGGTATGACCATGACGCAGACCTCGGCCGTCATCGGCACCGCCCAGTACCTCTCCCCCGAGCAGGCCAAGGGCGAGCAGGTCGACGCCCGCTCCGACCTCTACTCCACCGGCTGCCTGCTCTACGAGCTGCTGACCGTCCGCCCGCCGTTCGTCGGCGACTCGCCGGTCGCGGTGGCCTACCAGCACGTCCGGGAGGAGCCGCAGCCGCCGTCCGTCTTCGACCCCGAGGTGCGCCCCGAGATCGACGCGATCGTCCTGAAGGCGCTCGCCAAGGACCGGGACTACCGCTACCAGACCGCCGACGAGATGCGCGACGACATCGAGCGCTTCCTCGACGGCCTGCCGGTGGCCGCCGCCCAGCAGGCCGCGTACGGCATGGGCGCGGCCGGGTACGGCTACGACCAGAACGGCTACCCGCAGCAGCACGACCCGTACGGCCAGACCAACGTGCTGCCGCAGCAGCCGGGCGGCGGTCCGACCACCGTCCTGCCGCAGGCCTCCGGGCAGCCCGGTTACGGGCAGCAGGGCGGCTACCAGGACGACGGCTACGGCCAGAGCTACGCGGGCGCCGCGGGCGGCGGCAACGACGGCTACGGCCGCGGAGGCCGGCGGGGCGAGGACGCGCCGAAGAAGAGCAACACCTCCTGGGTCGTGCTGGCGGTGGCCGCCGTGCTGGTCCTGGTCGGCACCTTCTTCGTCGCCCAGGCGATGTTCGGCGACAAGGGCACCAAGGAGGCCGCGAAGGTCACCGCCCCGAACCTGGTCGGCAAGACCCTGGCCGAGGCCAGGACGGCCGCCGCCGGGGCCGGCCCCAAGCTCGTGGTGACCGAGGGCGACAAGATCGCCTGCCCGGACACCAACGTCAAGAAGGACCAGGTCTGCACCCAGACCCCGACGGCGGGCACCCAGGTCGCGGAGACCTCCACCATCACGGTGCAGGTCTCCTCGGGCCCGGCCAAGGCGCAGATCCCCAGCGTGGTCGGCAAGCCCAAGGACCAGGCCGTCAAGGCGCTCGCCGACCTCGGCTTCACCAACGTCACCACCGAGTACAAGGACGACGACAACGCCGCGCAGGACACCGTCACCGCCCAGGACCCGGCGGCCAACGCGGCCGTCGACCCGAGCGCCGCGATCAAGCTGACCGTGTCGCAGGGCAAGGCCAAGGTGAACGTGCCGAACGTGGTCGGCGCCCAGAAGGAGGACGCGACGGCCACCCTCCAGGGCCTCGGCTTCCAGGTGGACGCCTCGAAGACCGCGCCGGCCCCCGACCCGAGCAAGGTCAACACCGTCTCCTTCCAGTCGATCCCGGCCAACACCAAGGCCCCGGCCAACTCCAAGATCGCGCTGACCGTCTTCAAGGCGCAGGACAAGCCCCAGGTCCCGCCGCTGCAGAACGTCAAGCTGAGCGACGTCGGGCCCCAGCTGCAGAAGCTCGGCCTGACCTACATCGTGGTCAGCGGCCCTTCGGACCCGAACGCGACGGTGCAGCAGACCAACCCGCCGGCCGGCACCGCGGTCGACCCGAACACCCAGATCCAGCTGTACACCAAGGCGGCCGAACCGCCCAAAGGGGGCGACCCCACCACCACACCCCCCAAAGGGGACCACTAGGCCTCCGATATTCCCCTGGTTCGACTGAGCCGGGGGACCAGCAGCACGGAGCACGCCCGAGGGCCCGCCGCAACGCTTGCGGCGGGCCCTCGGGCGTTTCCGTACCCGGCCCCGGAAGGTCCCCGGGAGGTCCCGAGGAGGCCTGTGAGGGGCCTCAGGAGCGCCGCAGCTCCGGCGGCGGGGTGCGCTTGGCGTCCATGTCGTCCACCCGCACCAGGCTGCCCCAGACGGCCATCCGGTAGCGCGAGGTGTACACCGGCGTGCAGGTGGTCAGCGTGATGTAGCGGCCGGGCCCGGCGTAGCCGGAGCGGGCCGGGACGGGCGCCACGATGCCGGTGTCGTACTTGGACGTCTCCGCCAGGGTGTTGTCGACCTTGTAGACGTACCACTTGTCCCGGGTCTCGACCACGACCGCGTCGCCCTGGCGGACGGCGTCCAGGTCGTGGAACTTGGCGCCGTGGCCGTCCCGGTGGGCGGCCAGCGCGAAGTTGCCCTGCTGGTCCCAGGGCATCGCGGCCTTGTACGGCTGCTCGTACACGCCGGCCACGCCGTCGTCCAGGACCTCGGTGGAGGTGCCCATCCGGATCAGCACCTGGAAGCCCCTGCCCATCGCCGGGACGTGCAGGAAGCCGACGTCGGCCCCGACCTCGAACTCCTTCGGCGCGGACGCGGGCCCGGCTCCGGGGGCACCGGGCCCACCGGGGGCGCCGGAGGCACCGGGGGCCGGGGCGGCACCGGGCACGGCCGAGGGACCGGGGACCGGGCCGGCGGCCCAGCTGCTGCGCAGCCGGTCGGCGGCCGCCGAGGCCGAGCGGTCCGCCTGCACGTTGGTCCACCACAGCGAGTAGGCCACGAACAGGCCGAGCACCAGGCCCAGAGTGATCAGCAGCTCACCGAAGACCCCCAGCGCGACCAGCGCCCGGCTCCGTCCCCGCCCGGCGCGCGGATCGGGCAGGGAGGAGGCCTCCCCCCGCTCCGGTTCGGCCGACTGCGCGCTCTCGTCCTGCATCTGCGGTGCTCCCCCTCCGGGCCGGACGGCCGGGCGGCTACCCGCCCGTGATCGCGGCCGGCTTGCCCTGGGCACGCGGCCGTTCCTCGATCATCTTGCCAAAGACGATGAGACGGAACTTGGAGGTGAACTCCGGGGTGCACGTGGTCAGCGTGATGTAGCGGCCGGGCCCCGTGTACCCGGCGCCGTTCGGCACCGGCTTGATCACGCTCACGTTGTTCGGGGAGGTCTCCGGGATGCCCCCGGTGACCTCGTAGGTGTAGTAGCCGGCGGCCGTCTCCACCACGATCTTGTCGCCCTTGCCGAGCTGGTTGATGTACCGGAACGGCTCGCCGTGGGTGTTGCGGTGGGCGGCCAGCGCGAAGTTGCCGGCCTTGTCGCCCGGCATGCCGGTGCCGGAGTAGTGGCCGACCAGGCCGTTGTCGAGCACCGCCGACTTGGAGGTGCCCTCGGCGATCGGGAACTTCAGCCCCAGCTTGGGCAGGTGGATGATGGCGAAGCCCTTGCCGGGCTCGAACACCTCGGGCTTGTTCGGGTCCGGCGCCGGCTGGCCCGGCTTGACGGGCGCGGCGGCGTTGAACTGCTGCTCCAGCTCGTTGCGGGCCCCGTCGGCGGCCTGGTCGGCCTGCACGTTGGTCCACCAGAGCTGGTACGCCACGAAGAGCAGCATCACCACGCCGAGCGTTATGCACAGCTCGCCGACGCCCCGGGCGGCCACCACCAGCGGGGACTCCTTGGGGCGCGCCCGCCCGGCGGCGCGGCCGCCCGCCCGGCGCCGGCCGTTGCCGGAGCGCAGCGAGGTGCGGCCCTGGGCGGCCCGGCGGCGCTCGGCCCGGCCGCCGGTGGGGGCCGGTTCGGCCGGCGCGCCGATGTCCGGGGGCAGCCGCAGCTGGAGGGTCTGGTCGGGCAGCCAGGGGTACTCGGGCCCGTCCACGATGGGTTCCCGGGCCTGCTCGTACACGCCCCAGGCGTCCTCGGGCGCGGTCTGCACCGGGTGCTGCCCGTAGGGCGCACCGCCGGTGCCGTCGTCCTGGCCCGGGTACCGGGGTCCGCCGTACTGCTGCACGGTGCCGTACGGGTCCGCCTCCGGCTGGAAGCGTCCCTCCGGACGCAGCGCGGTCACGCCGGTCAGCCTCGGCCGATCACCGGGGCGAGCCCGGCCGACCGGTCGACCGCCTGCGGGAAGCCGCACTCCGCGAGCCAGTTGGCGAGCATCCGGTGACCGCCCTCGGTGAGCACCGACTCGGGGTGGAACTGCACGCCCTCGACCGGCAGTTCACGGTGCCTCAGGCCCATGATCACGCCGCTCCCGGTGCGCGCGGTGACCACCAGCTCGGCCGGCACGGTGGCCGGCTCGACCGCGAGCGAGTGGTAGCGGGTCGCGGTCAGCGGCGAGGGCAGGCCCTCGAAGACCCCGCCGTCCTCGTGCTCGACCGGCGAGGTCTTGCCGTGCAGCAGCTCGGGCGCCCGGCCGACCACCGCGCCGTACGCGGCCGCGATCGACTGCAGGCCCAGGCAGACGCCGAACAGCGGCAGCCCGATCCGGGCGCAGTGGTGCACCATCTCGATGCAGACCCCGGCCTCCTCGGGGGCGCCGGGACCGGGGGAGAGCAGCACCCCGTCGAAGCCCTCCTCGCCGGAGCGGCGGACGGCGTGCTCGACGGTCACCTCGTCGTTGCGCACCACCTCGCAGGTGGCGCCGAGCTGGTACAGGTACTGGACCAGGTTGAAGACGAAGCTGTCGTAGTTGTCCACCACCAGGATGCGGGGCGGGGTCGTCCGGGTCGTCATGCGCGCGTGGTCTCCGTGGGGTGCGGTGCGGGAGGGGGGTGCGGGGCCCGCCGGCTCAGCCGGTCGCGGCACCGTCGCCGCCGCCGTCCACTGTGACGTCGCCGAAGGGGAGCAGCGGTTCCGCCCACGGGAAGACGTAGGTGAAGAGGAGGTAGACGATCCCCAGGACGAGGAGCAGCGAGACGACGGCCCGGACCAGGGTGTTCCCCGGGAGGTGACGCCAGATCCAGCCGTACATGGTGCTCCCTCGACGTAGCGGACTGGGTTAAAGAGTAGACCCGCCGTGCACGGCCGGGGGCCGGTCCGCTACTGCTGCCCGCCCGCCGACCGCAGCTCGGTGGTGCCGGAGTAGCCGGGCAGGTTCAGCTCGCCGCTCTCCTGGACCTTCCAGCCCAGCCCGTACGCCTGGACGTACTGGAGGTACTTGCGGATCGTCGGGTCCGCGTCGACGGCCGAACGCAGGGCGTCGGTCCGGCCCACCGCCTTGACGACGTACGGCGGGGAGTAGACCCGGCCCTGGAGCAGCAGGGTGTTGCCGACGCAGCGGACGGCGCTGGTGGAGATCAGGCGCTGGTCCATCACCTGCACGCCCTCGGCGCCGCCCCGCCACAGCGCGTTGACCACGGCCTGGATGTCCTGCTGGTGGATGACCAGGTCGTTGACGCCGGGCTCGGCCACCCCCGGGATGCGCGCGGTGGCGTTCGGCGGGGCGTCGTTGAGGGTGACGGTCAGGCCGCCGCCCTGGAGCGGCTCCAGTGCGGCGCCCGTGCGCAGGCCGTCCAGCTGTGCGAGGTCGGCGGGGTCGTGGCCCTGCTGCTCGGTGAGCTGCTGGGCGCGGGTCTGGAGGTCGGCGAGCTGGGACTGCGCCTGCTGGTTCTGCGCGCTGCGCTGGCGGATCACGTCGCCGAGGCTGAGCAGCGAGTTGTCGGTCCGCAGGTCGGTGCCGCGGGCGGTCTGCGCGCTGATGTAGAAGAGCAGACCGGCGAGCGCGAAGACGGCGCAGGTCAGGGCACGTCCGACAAATCGGGTGCCGGAGCGGCGGGTAGCGGCCGGCTCGGGGGGAATCGACAAATTAGTCACCGTACCCTTATCTCCTCAAGACCCGCCGAGCCACTACGCTAACGGACGCCGGTGGCATGTGGCGGAGCGGTCCCAGGACTTCCTCCACAGCCGACCGCGGCCGATTCCACCCGCTGCACCCCGCGCGGTCTCACAGCGCATCGACAGGAGAGCTCCTCGTGCCGAAGTCTCGACTCCGCAAGAAGTCCGACTACACCCCGCCGACGACGGCCTCGGTGAAGATCAGTTCGGGCCGCGGCTGGGTCGCGCCGCTGATGCTGGCCTTCTTCCTGGTCGGCCTGGTGTGGATCGTCACGTACTACGTGACCAGCGGCAGCTACCCGGTCGAGAGCTGGCGGAACTGGAACATCCTGGTCGGCTTCGGCTTCATCGCCGCGGGGTTCGGCGTCTCCACCCAGTGGAAGTGACGGCCCGCCCGTCCTGAGGCTCCGACCCGAGCCGTCTCCCGCCGTCCCGGATCGCTCGTCCCGGGACGGCGGTCAGGCATGCCCGGAGCCGTACGGGAATCCGGCCGTTTGTCCCCACATCGGACTGGCGTGCTTATCCACATGGTTATCCACACTGGGGAAAAGTCTCCCCAGCCTGTGGATAACTTTCCCGCGCGGGGCCGTACACAGCTGTGCACAACGCCTCCGGAACGAGAGAACCGCACAGCAGGACACGCGTAGAACAGCAGTCCACAACCGGACGGCCGCACAGCCTGTGCACAACCCCGCACCCACTGTGGACAAACGCGCGAACGGTCAGGACCCGTAGAGCGCCATCCCGGTCAGCAGCATCCCCGCCTCGACGGCCACCGCGCCCGCCACCGCCAGCGCCTGGACCAGCCCGCGGCGCTCGCGCGGGGCGTACATCAGGCCGGCCGCCGCCAAGGAGCCCAGCAGCAGGCCGCCGACGTGCGCCCGCCAGTCGATGCCCGGTCGGGAGAAGGTGACGATCAGGTTGAAGACCAGGAACGCCATCGCCGGGCCCAGCGGGCCCCTGTTCCGCAGTTGCAGCACGATCGTGGCGCCGATCAGCCCGAAGACCGCCCCGGAGGCGCCCACCGAGTTCATCCAGTCGCCGGCCACCAGGAAGGCGAAGGTGCTGCCGCCCAGGCCGGAGACCAGGTACAGGGCCAGGAAGCGCAGCCGGCCGAGCGCCTCCTCCAGCGGCGGGCCGAGCCAGAACAGCGCCAGCATGTTCATCCCCACGTGCCACCACTCCAGGTGCAGGAAGGTGGCGGTCAGCAGCCGGTACCACTGGTCCGGGCCGTCGGCGATGCCCGCCGGGCCGCCGAGGATGTCCCGCCCGGCGCTGAACAGCGACCAGGTCTGGCCCAGCCGCGGGGTGAGGACGTAGGCCGCCAGCACCCAGACCACGACGTTGAGGCCGATCAGCACCCGGGTGACCAGCCCGCCGTCGGCGGCCAGGGCCCCGCCGAACCGGGTGGTCGCCTGCCGCGACCCGGCGTGGCCGGCGCCCACGCACTCCGGGCACTGGAAGCCCACCGCGGCGGTCACCATGCACTGCGGGCAGATCGGCCGCCCGCAGCGGGTGCAGGAGACCCCGGTGGGGGTCCGCGGGTGCCGGTAGCAGCCGGGCGGGCCGGCCTCCGGGGACCGCTCGGCCGACGGGTGCGGCTCGTCCGGGAGCATCAGCGCTGTCCCCTTCCCGTACACGACCTCCGAAACCGCCAGCCTACTGCCGCACCCCGGCCCCCGGGCCCGCTCCCCCACACCCGCCCGTCCCGCCCGCCCGTCCCGCCCGCCCGTCCCGCCCGCCACCCCGCAGGGGCCCCGCGAACGGCCTACCCGGACCAGCCCGCCACCCCGCCCGCACCCCGCGAACGGCCCACTCCGACCTGCCTTCGGACAAATCAGGATGCATGATCAGCATTCAGGTGGATATGTGCATATAGGACGCCACCCAGGAGGAGAGACTCGTGAGCTTTTCGGATTCGGCCCGAGAGACGGCCACCAGGACCCGGGACACCGCCGCACAGTTCGCGGACGGCGCCAAGCAGCGCCTCGGCCCCGCCTTGGACGCCCTCGGCCCGAAGGCCGCGCTGGCCGCCCACAATCTCCGCATCCAGTACGACAGGCATCTCGCCCCGCAGATCGGCCATGCCTTCGCCAGCCTGCCGCCGGAGGCCCAGCAGAACGCCCTGAAGGCCCTCCACCGGGCCCAGGAGGCCGCTCTGGCGGCCCGCCTGTCCGCCACCCGGGCCGCCGACCAGGCGCGCGCCTCCGTGGCCCCCAGGGTCGCCCACGCGGTCGAGGAGGCCCGCGCCACCGTGGGCCCGGTCGCCCACGAGGCCCAGATCCGCGGCGCCGCCGCGCTGACCGCCCTCCAGGGCAACGTCAGTTCGGCCGAGATCAGCGAGCTGGCCGCCCGGAACGCCAGGAAGAAGGACTGCAGCCGCCTGGCCACGGGGCTGGCCGTGGCCGGCCTGCTGGCGATCGGCAGTGGCATCGTGGCCTGGCAGTGGTGGCGCCGGCACAGCAACCCGGAGTGGCTGGTCGAGCCCCCGGCCCCGCAGGAGTCCCGGCCGACCGGCGCGCACGCCACGTCCGCCCCGGTGAACGGCTCCGGCCCGGAGGCCCCCGCCGAGTCCGCGGACGGCGCCCCGGTGACCGAGGACGACGGCCCCACCGCCGAGGACGGCCCCGGGCCGCGCTGACCGCGCTGACCGCGCGGAAACGCCCGGACACCCGGAAGGCCCGGAAACGCCGATCGGCCACTACCGCGAATTGTGGAGCATAGGAGACTCGAACTCCTGACATCTGCCTTGCAAAGGCAGCGCTCTACCAACTGAGCTAATGCCCCTCGACGGCACCGCACGTGCCAACGGGCACTAGCGTACCGGTTTCCGGCGCGATTCCCAGCGCCGTCCCCCCGGAACGCTGCTGTTCCAGAGGGTCGGCCGGTCCGGTGCGTCGACCGGGCCGGCCGGCCCGGGAGGCGCCGACGGGCGCCTCCGGAATTCGTCGATCGTCAGATCGCCGGGGGTTCAGCGACCGGCCGGGACCGGGTCGGTGGCCTCGGTCCACAGGTCCTGCTCGGCGCGGTCCGCCTGGACCTGACGGTAGACAAAGAAGCCGCCGAGGGCGACCAGGGCGACCAGGAGAAGCTTCTTCACCGCGGGACCTCGTCCTTCTTGCGTTGGTGGACTCAAGAGCCGGATCCGGCCGGACTGACCGGGCCGACGAGTCCAGTTGTGTTTCGAGCGCGAACGGGCGGCCGGGTGCCAGACTGCCCTTGCGGCCGATGATACACACCGGTGTCCCAATCGTGACCAGCCACCGGCACGGCCAACCCGGCGGTCCGGTCCCAGGATTGACGCCGCACCTCCTGGCGGGCGGTCCGGCGCACCGGGACCCGTCCGGCGCGCCGGTGGATCAGGCCCGGCCCTCCGGGCCGTTCACCGCCCCGTCCGCGGGCCCTCCGCGGGCCCCTCCGCCGGGCGGTCCGGCACCACCACCACGGCCGTGCCGCCCGCCAGGTCCACCCTGGTCCGGGGCGGCGCCCCCTCGCCCTCCTCGTCGCGCAGCATCAGGGTGCTGCCGCGTTCGTCCAGCTCATGCTGCTTGCCCGCGGCGAACTGCGCGTGCAGCTGCTCGAAACCGGTGGCCGAGATCTGCCCCTCCCGGCCGGTCCCCCGCCAGGGCACCCAGCAGGCACGGCCCGCCCGCAGCGCCAGCTGGTCGAGCGCCGCCAGCACCACCAGGGCGCAGACCGGTCCGGGGATGCTCATCGCCCACAACCACGCCATGCCGCCACCAACCCTCCACCGTCCCTCCCCGGGGAACCGCGGGGACGGGCGGGGGGTTCCCGGCCCGGCGGCGGGAGAACGGCCGAGGACAGCAACGGGGGAGAACGCCGAAGGGCCCGGAGTGGATCACTCCGGGCCCTTCGTGGAGGTGGGCCTAACAGGACTTGAACCTGTGGCCTCTTCCTTATCAGGGAAGCGCTCTAACCGTCTGAGCTATAGGCCCTCACCGAACAGAGATCGTACCGGATTCCGGCCGCAGCACGGCCCCGCCCGATCCCGGGAACTGTCGAAGGGCCCGGAGTGGATCACTCCGGGCCCTTCGCGGTTGTGGGCCTAACAGGACTTGAACCTGTGGCCTCTTCCTTATCAGGGAAGCGCTCTAACCGTCTGAGCTATAGGCCCTTGCCGCACTGAAAGATTAGCGGACCGACGGCCGATCTCCCAAATCCGGCTCGGCCGTGGCTGCGGCGGCACCCCCCGCGACCAGCTCCGGCGCACCCGAGACCGGGCGCAGCAGCCACTCCTCGCGGGTCGGCGGCAGGCCCGCCGAGCCCTCGACGGTGCTGCGGACGGCGAGGACCTGGTTGATCCCGATCCGGTTCTGCTCGAAGGCGAGCGCGGAGGCCGCCATGTACAGCCGCCAGACCCGGGCCCGGCCGCGGCCGACCAGCCGGACCGCCTCCGTCCAGTGCGCCTCCAGGTTGGCCACCCACTCGCGCAGGGTCAGCCCGTAGTGCTCGCGCAGCGACTCGACGTCCCGGACCTCGAAGCCGGCCTCCTCCAGCCGCGCCACGGTGGAGCCGACGGGGGAGAGCTCGCCGTCCGGGAAGACGTAGCGGTCGATGAAGGGGCTGGTGCGGTGCTGCTCACCGGGGAGGTCGGGGCGGCGGGCGATCTGGTGGTTGAGCAGCCGGCCACCGGGCACCAGCAGCCGGTACAAGCCCTCGGCGTAGAGCCGGTACTGCTCGGAGCCGACGTGCTCGGCCATCCCGACACTGGAGATCGCGTCGAAGGGCCCGTCGGTGATCTCCCGGTAGTCCTGGAGCCGGACCTCGACCCGGTCGGACAGGCCGGCCTCCTCGACCCGGGCGCGGGCCAGCGCGACCTGCTCCCGGGAGATGGAGACGCCGACGGCGGTGACCCCGTAGTGCTCCGCCGCGTGCAGCAGCAGCGAGCCCCAGCCGCAGCCGACGTCCAGCAGGCGCATTCCGGGGCGCAGGCCGAGCTTGCGGCAGATGAGGTCGAGCTTGGCCTCCTGGGCGGCCTCCAGGCTCTTCGCCTCCGGCGTCCAGTAGGCGCACGAGTAGACCATCGAGGAGCCCAGCACGAGCCGGTAGAAGTCGTTCCCGACGTCGTAGTGGTGGCTGATGGCCGCGCGGTCCCGGCTGCGGCTGTGCAGTCGCCCCGAGGCCCTGCGGACCTCCTCGCGGGGCGGCTCGGGCTCGAGGCCGACCGCCCCGGCCCGCAGCGCGGCGGCGAGCACCCGGCGGCCCTTGGCGCCGAGCACGTCCCGCGGCCCGAAGGCCATGGTGCGGATCTCCGGCAGCTCGGCGAAGCGGGCGACGGCGGTGAGCGTCTCGTACAGGTCGGTGCCGGGGGCGAGTTCGAGGTCCCCCGAGACGTAGGCCCGGGCCAGGCCCAGCTCGTCCGGCTGCCAGATCAGCCGGCGCAGCGCCCGGCGGTTGCGCAGGACCACGGTGGGCGCGCCCGGAGGCCCGGCGACGCTGCCGTCCCAGGCCTGCACCCGCAGCGGCACCGGGACCCCCAACAGCCCTTCCAGGGCCTCCACCAGCTGACCTGCGAGCTTCCCCACCGCGCGCCTCCGTCCAGTCGTCCTGTGGAACCTCAGCTGACCCGGTCGGGCGGACCGGGGGCGGCCTGCGGCACTCCCAGGCGCGGGACGGGCGGCACCCAGCTAATCCCACCGCGGCCGCCCGGTTTCCGGGTGGCACGCCGCGGGCAGCCGACTGTCACCCGAAATGCCGACGGGCCCCACCGGCTGGAACAGCCGGTGGGGCCCGTACATTCCGCCCCCGGACGGAGAACTGACCGTGGGTCAGGATCCGGCCGGAATCAGTCCTCTTCGGCCAGGGTGAGCTCGACGCCGCCGGTGAAGCCGGCCGCCGCGTTGTAGATGAACGCGGAGAGCGTGGACAGGGCGGTCAGCAGGACGACGTCGACCACGGCGATCAGCGTGGTGAAGGTCATCACCTTGCCGAACCCGACGTAGTCCATCAGGTTCAGGCCACCGTTGCTGTCCGAACCGGTGACGTCCTTGAGGGTCTTGGTCAGCGAGTCGAAGACGCCGAGCGAGTCCAGCGTCATCCACAGCACGGCCGCGGCCACGATGATGATGATGCCGACGGCCAGCGACAGCAGGAAGCTGACCTTCATCACCGACCACGGGTCGACCTTGGTCACCCGCAGCCGGGCCTTGCGCGTCCGGCCGAGACCGGCGCCGCCGACCACGGGGGCCGGGGCCGCGGCGGGGCGACGCGCCGCCCCGCCGGTGGGGGTGCCGCCGGGCGGGGTGTGCCCCGCGGTCCGGGTGCCCCGGGCCGGGGTCGGCTGCCCCTTGGCGTACGTGGTCGGCTGAGAGAAGCCGCTTGATCCGGCGGCCTGGCCGCCGCTCGCCGAGGCGGGCTGCTGCCCGCCGTAGGTCGCACCGCTCTGGCCCGCTCCGCCGACCGGTGGCATCAGCGAGGTGGACGCGGCCGAGTGCTCGGTCGGCGGCTGCGGAACGCCGTACGACCCCCCGCCCTGCGCGCCCGGACGGCCGCCGGAGGTTCCTCCCGCAGCACCCGTGGCTCCACTCACCTGGTCCTCCCGCACTTCCCACCAGGACGGCGGTGCCGCCCTGCTTCGTCACTCGTCATCCAGCGCCCGGCGGGATTGCCCGGAACTGGTCGGCGTCCGGTGCCGCCGCGTCCGTTTCACTGGACGCGGCGGAACCGGTCTGCGGTTCGGGTCAGGCCTCGACGTCTCCGTCGACCGCCGTCTCCGCGCCCTCGGCCGTCTCGGTGGACTCGGTACCCGCCACCTCGTCCTCCGCCATCTCCTCGTCCTCGGCCTCCGCGTTGCGGGCCATGCCCACGACCGCATCGCGCTTTCCGAGGTTGATCAGTTGGACGCCCATGGTGTCACGTCCGGTTTCACGAACCTCGGAAACCCTCGTGCGGATCACCCCACCCGAGAGGGTGATCGCCATGATCTCGTCGGATTCGTCGACCACGAGCGCGCCGACGAGCGAACCCCGGCCCTCGACGATCTTCGCCGCCTTGGTGCCGTAGCCGCCGCGTCCCTGGACACGGTACTCGTCCACGGCGGTGCGCTTGGCGTACCCGCCGTCAGTGGCGGTGAAGACGTAGGTACCCGGACGGACGACGTTCATCGACAGCAGCTCGTCGTCCTCGCGGAACGCCATGCCCTTGACGCCGGAGGTGGCGCGGCCGGTGGAGCGCAGGGCGTCGTCGGTCGCGGTGAACCGGATCGACTGGGCCTTCTTGGAGACCAGCAGCAGGTCGTCCTCGGGGGAGACCAGCTCGGCGCCGATCAGCTCGTCGTCCCGGCCCTCCTCGTCCTGGCGCAGGTTGATCGCGATCAGGCCGCCGGAGCGCGGGGAGTCGTAGTCCTTCAGCGGGGACTTCTTCACCAGGCCGGCCCGGGTGGCGAGGACCAGGTACGGCTTGTCCTCGTACGTCCGGACGGCCATCACCTGGGCGATGTGCTCGTCCGGCTGGAACGCCAGCAGGTTGGCGACGTGCTGGCCGCGGGCGTCGCGCCCGGCGTCCGGCAGCTCGTAGCCCTTCGCGCGGTAGACCCGGCCCTTGTTGGTGAAGAACAGGATCCAGTTGTGGGTCGTCGTCACGAAGAAGTGGTCGACGATGTCGTCCTGCTTCAGCTGGGCACCGCGCACGCCCTTGCCGCCGCGCTTCTGCGAGCGGTAGAGGTCGGAGCGGGTCCGCTTGACGTAGCCGCCACGGGTGATGGTGACGACGATGTCCTCCTCGGCGATGAGGTCCTCGATGGAGAGGTCGCCGTCGGAGGGGATGAGGGTGGAGCGCCGCTCGTCGCCGTACTTCTCGACGATCGCGGTGAGCTCCTCGGAGATGATCTCCCGCTGGCGGGTCGGCGAGGCCAGGATCGCGTTGTACTCGTCGATCTTGCGCTGGAGCTCGTCGTGCTCGTCCATGATCCGCTGGCGCTCCAGGGCGGCCAGGCGGCGCAGCTGCATCTCCAGGATGGCGTTGGCCTGGAGCTCGTCGATGTCGAGCAGGCCCATCAGGCCGGTGCGGGCGGCGTCGGCGCTCGCCGAGGCCCGGATCAGCGCGATGACCTCGTCGATCAGGTCCAGGGCCTTGAGCAGGGCGCGCAGGATGTGGGCGCGTTCCTCCGCCTTGCGCAGGCGGAAGGTGGTGCGCCGGACGATGACCTCGACCTGGTGGTTGACCCAGTGCCGGATGAAGGCGTCCAGCGACAGGGTGCGCGGCACGCCGTCGACCAGGGCCAGCATGTTGGCACCGAAGTTGGTCTGCAGCTCGGTGTGCTTGTACAGGTTGTTCAGCACGACCTTGGCGACCGCGTCGCGCTTGAGCACGACCACTAGGCGGGTGCCGGTGCGGGAGGAGGACTCGTCGCGGACGTCGGCGATGCCGGCGATCTTGCCGTCCTTCACCAGGTCGGCGATCTTCAGCGCGAGGTTGTCCGGGTTGACCTGGTACGGCAGCTCGGTGATCACCAGGCACTGGCGGCCCTGGATCTCCTCGACCTCGACCACGGCGCGCATGGTGACCGAGCCGCGGCCGGTGCGGTAGTAGTCGTCGATCCCGCGGCGGCCGACGATCAGCGCGCCGGTCGGGAAGTCCGGGCCCTTGATCCGCTCGACCAGGGCGTCCAGCAGTTCCTCGGCCGAGGCCTCCGGGTTCTCCAGGTACCAGAGCGCGCCGGAGGCGACCTCGCGGAGGTTGTGCGGCGGGATGTTGGTGGCCATGCCGACCGCGATGCCGGTGGCACCGTTGACCAGCAGGTTGGGGAAGCGGGCCGGGAGGACGGTCGGCTCCTGCGAGCGGCCGTCGTAGTTGGCCGCGAAGTCGACGGTCTCCTCGTCGATGTCGCGCATCATCTCCATGGCCAGCGGCATCATCTTGCACTCGGTGTAGCGCATGGCCGCCGCCGGGTCGTTGCCCGGGGAACCGAAGTTGCCGTTGCCGTCCACCAGCGGCATCCGCATCGACCACGGCTGGGCCAGGCGGACCACGGTGTCGTAGATCGAGGTGTCACCGTGCGGGTGGTAGTTGCCCATGACGTCGCCGACGACGCGGGCGCACTTGTAGTAGCCCTTCTCGGGGCGGTACCCGCCGTCGTACATCGCGTAGAGCACGCGGCGGTGCACCGGCTTGAGGCCGTCGCGGACCTCGGGCAGCGCACGACTGACGATCACGCTCATCGCGTAGTCGAGGTACGAGCGCTGCATCTCGGTCTCGAGCTCGACCGGCTCGATCCGCATCGTCACCTGGGCGGTGGCCTCGGCGGCTTCGGGCGTCTCGGGCTGTTCGCCTTCGGGACGGTTGTCGTCGACCACTGGTGGTCAGTTTCCTTTCACGCGGACTGGAACGTGCGGGGCCTGGGGTGCAGGCGTCACACGTCCAGGAAGCGGACGTCCTTGGCGTTGCGCTGGATGAAGGAGCGGCGGGCCTCGACGTCCTCGCCCATCAGCACGGAGAACAGCTCGTCGGC